>JAACDH010000361.1 GCA_009936995.1 Rhodobacterales bacterium | reverse complement strand
CCAAATCGAAACGATTTCTCGCGTTTTGGGTGTGCCGGTCGTGGAAACTGTCGCCCGAAACGGCGAGGGGTTGGACGTCCTCAAGGAAGCGCTCGAGCGTGTATTAGACTTGCCACGGCTTGGCCTGGCAGACTGCCCCCATGGGTGGTCGGACGCTATGATGGCCGACGCACATAGTGTTGAGGATCTGCTGCCCGCCGAGTGGAATGCTCAGGATTGGACTTCTGGGCGACGTCAGGCGATGGCGCTGTGGGTCATTCTCAGCCTCGACGAAGATGCTACGCTGGTGTCTCTGCCCGAGAACCTGCGCAGGCATGTGGCGGCCCTTCGAGTGCAGAGTGCTGCAGACGGTCGCGACATTCAGGCAGAGCTAGTCGGAACTCGATACACCTGGATTGACGCCCAAGAACGCATGTTCATCGAGCAGTCAGATGGACCTCGTGGCGAGTTCATCGAAGACCGACTCGACCGCATCCTGCTTCATCCGCTTTGGGGTTCTTTGGCCTTTCTTTCGGTCATGGGGTTGGTGTTTTCGGCGCTGTTTGCTTGGGCCGATCCGTTCATCGGTATGATCGAAGAGGTGGTGGGTAGCGCCGGTGGTGTGGCCGCGGTCGCCTTCGAGCAGCTGGCGTTGTCGATGCCGGGCCAAGGCGGTCTAGTGTCCCTCGTCGGTGACTTTGTGGTCAACGGGCTTATCGGTGGCATCGGTTCAGTGGTCGTGTTTCTGCCGCAAATCGCGTTGCTCTTCCTGTTCATTGGACTGCTCGAAGACTGCGGATATTTGGCGCGCGCCGCACACCTAATGGACCGAGTTCTTCGCGCCGCTGGTCTACCGGGGCGCGCATTTGTGCCGTTACTTTCAGGATATGCTTGTGCGGTTCCCGGAATCATGGCCACCCGAACCATGCCCCGTTTTCGCGACCGCCTCCTCACCATGATGGTGCTGCCGCTTACATCGTGTTCCGCCCGTCTACCGGTGTACACACTGATGATTGCGGCGATCTTCCCGCCTACCCTTGTGGGCTTAGCTCTTCCACTTCGCCCCCTGGTTTTGTTCGCCTTATACCTGTTTAGTACGATGTTCACTGTGGCGGCGGCCATTGTGCTCGGCCGAATTCTGTTGCCCGAGGTCGCCTCTCCCGATGTGCTCGAACTTCCACCGTACCGAGTCCCAGATCCAAAGGCGGTTTTGCGGATGGTGGTCTCTCGCTGTGGTGATTTCCTCCGAGAAGCCGGCGGAATAATCCTCTGGGCTACCATTGTGCTCTGGGCCTTGCTCACGTTCCCGCAGTACAGCCCCCAAGACCTGCTTCCTGCCGATGTTGTGGCGCAACATTCGGCCCAGGAACTCGATGCGCTGGCGGCCCCGATTGCGCTTGAGCGTAGCTACGCTGGTCGCCTTGGGCGAGCGTTCGAACCGGTCATCTCTCCCCTGGGGTACGACTGGAAGATTGGGGTGGGTCTGATCGGTGCTTTTGCGGCCCGGGAGGTGTTTGTGTCTACCATGGGCATGGTTTATGGTATCGGAGGTGACGTCGATGAAGAGAGTGACGCGCTTCGAGACCGAATCCGGGATGCAAAACGCCCCGATGGCACCAAAGTGTACACACCACTGACGGGATTGTCGCTGCTGGTATTTTTTGCATTGGCGATGCAGTGCTTGTCCACAATCGCTGTCTTGAAAAAGGAAACCCGAGGTTGGCGCTGGCCTGCTTTCCTCTTCGGCTACATGACGGCGTTGGCTTGGGGCTGTGCATTTGTGGTGTACCAGGGTGGGCGCTTGCTTGGATTCACCTGACTAGCGGTATAGTGGATAGGGTCCCTTAATGGGACAAGGAGGATGCATGCTGCGAGCGTTGAGCTTCGCTACGCTTCTGTTGCTGGTTGGTTGTCCCAAGGGTAGCTCGCCATCTAGCGCGGTCGACGTCGAAAGTGACTCTTCGGGTGGTTTCATCGAGATCAGCATGGACGACGAAGACGAAGACCTCGAGGCTATGTTTGGGTCCGAACTCATGATGGCCACCGCCGAGTGCGGTGATCTGATCAGCCTCGAGCCCGCGGCCATGATGGGGCGTCTTAAAGATGGTGAGATTACGTGTCTAGATCAAGCGCTGCGTGTCGCCGAACGTCAAACGCATAAAGACAAGCTCAGTCGTGTTCTTTTGGCTGATGCTTGGGCCAAGGGCGATCAACACCGCTGGGAGAGTATCGCTCGCCGCCACCTCGAGGAGATCGACCGTTCCGACCCGGATATGTGCTACCAATTCGCCCTTTACGTAAGTAAAAGGGGTCCCGAATTCACCGACGAGGCCCTTAAATGGGCAGATGTCGCCCTCGAAAATCGTACCCGGTGGAGCGGCGAACTACACGTTAAACGCGTGAACTCGCTGTACCGGCTCAAGGCCATTAGCGCCCAGAAGAATTGGATCTATTTGGGAGAGCAGTACGCGCTTGGGCCCACTGAAGAAAATAGCGAGAGTGCGGTGCTCGAAGCGCGGAATCTTGCCAAGACGCTCGCACGGGAGTGGCTCGAGTACGCCCGTTCGGCGGGACCGGATCCCACGTTGGCCGAGCGGCTTTGCGTGTCTGCGGCGGGCACCGAAGAGTTTTGTAACGACGGCTAGCGATTAGTCTCGTGCACAGGCGGCTCGGGCCGTGCTCTGTAGCATCTCTTCGTGGGTGCCAAAGAGAGGATTTGCCTCGATGATTCGCTTGAGGGCCTCGGCGTCAGCGCGCCAGCTGCCTGCAAAGGCAACCGCCTTGCTTGCGGCTGCTTCGGCTGGGGTGACCCGTTCCGGAAGCGTGTTCGGCCCAAGATAGACCGGCTCGTTCAGCAGCGTCTCACTGGGGACCCACCCCATTACACAGCCCTCTGGGGTGCGCTTGAGGACGCGGACAGGCCATTCGCCGATGTACAGCACGGGTTGTTCGATTTGGCGCATCGAGGTGGGATCGGCGGAGAGCTGAATGGCGACCATCCATCCGCTCTGAACGGCGGGGTGATCGGCGCGCATGGGGAAGACGGTCGCTTCGTCTAGGGTAAACGCCCGCGCCCACTCAATCCCCTGGACAGGCTGTGCGGCGGGGCTTTGAGCGAGGCTGGCTGCGGTGAGCAAGAGCGTAATCATCGTGCCTCCAATGGCGCGGCGAGGAATTCGAGGTCGTCAACACCGACGCGTCCGAGGGCGCTGCTATTTGCACCGCCAAACGAGAGGCTCAGCGCGGTGATGCGAGAGAGGTCGATGTCGCTGTCGGCGGAAAAGTTTGTCAGGCGAAGCTGAACGGTCTGGAACTCATTCACCCAACCCACGCCGTTACCGGAGCCGCCGCGCTCGTAGGGCTCGGGGATGCGTCCGCGGGGAGTGACGTCCAGGGCACTTGTGGTGCCGTCGGCGTCTTCGAGGATCACCTCGAACGAAAGCAAATCGTCGAGGTTCACAGTGTTCGGGTGCCGCGTGCCTTGGGTAATACGCATGGAGAAGAAGGCGTCGTCTCGCAGGTCTTGTTGGTCCGTGGGGAGGGCCCAAGTGGCGCTGCCCGGCGCGGTAAAGTCGAACACCATGCCTCGCTCGGGGTTGGGATCGTTGTGGGCCCAAGTCATGCCATTGGAGGGGTCAGAGATCAGCGCGCTGAGGGTGTTGTTGTCGTCGTCAAGGGGGCCCTCGGCGACGTTCTCGACCGTTAGAGTGACAGTGGTTCCAGCACTGCTCTCGGATTTGTCAGGGCCAGATTGGAAATCGTCCAGGCCCCACTTGTCGGTGTTGGCGCCCGGCATATGCTGAGTGGCGAGGTAGGCTTCGGCGCCAATGGGCCGGAACTGCTCGGAGCCGCGCTTAAAGTAGTCTAGCAGTGCGTCGTTTCCGCGGATTCGCCCTTCCAGAATGGCCAGCAGGTAAGACTTTGCGACCGCTTGCGCGCGGGGGCGCCCAATGAGGGGCGGGTTGCCCTGCACCGAGAACCCCCATGCTCCATCGTTGGCGCCGCAGCAGTTGAAGTCGTTGTGGTCTGCGCCGTGCACGTAAGTGACGTAGTGGTTGCCGGTGCCGCGCATGAACATTCGGTAGTACTGGGTGATTCCGCTCTCGACACCTCCGGTGACGTCGCCGTCGGCGCCCCCTGAGAGGATGAGGAAGTCCGCGTCTCGCGGGTTGGCCCCGTCGGGACCTTCAAAGTTGGTGGGGGCGATGCTCAGCAGCATCTTGACGTCGTCGGAGATGAACTCGGTGAACTGCGTAGATCCGTTGACCATCTGGTCGTAGGCGATGACAATACCCTCGCCACCGCGACTGTGGCCTACCCAAATGATGTTGTGCGGATCGACTACGCCAGTGAGCCCCTGTTCGCCCAAGTCGCGGAGGAACACCTCGGTGTTGATCAACGTCGTTCGGGAGGCGGCGACCACACCGGGTTCGGTGTCGTTACGGTGGGAGATGACGACGTATCCCCAGGACGCCAAGTGCTCGCCCAAGTAGTCGTACCAGGTGTAGTCGTGGCCGTTTCCGTGGCTGATGACCACCAATGGAAATGCTTGATCGGCCGGCTCGGGCACGTAGACCCGCATGGTGGACCAGAAACCTGTGGAGTATTCGGAGGTGGTGGTGCCGTAGGGGCCTGCCTCGGTGAGGTCCCTCACGGCGATAAAGCCGGGTTGGGCGCCGCCGTCGATGAGATCACCCGAGCCAAAGGCGCCGTCCTGGTCGAAGTCGTAGACGATGTCGTAGGCGGTGCTAACCGATCCTGGATCGACGACTAGGTCCGAGGACCAGAGCGTATTGTGATTGGCCGGTGGACCGCCGCTGGCGACAGTGGTGGAGACTGGCCCGTCGCCCACATCGCTTAAAGTGGGGTCTTGTGCCCACTCCTCGGGGCTCTTGTGTCGGACGACATACGCGTCGTAGGCCAGCCCGACGCGGTCCGGGTGGTGTTGAGAGGACAAGGCCGTCTCGAGGATGGTGTCGCTGTTGAGCGCTTGGGCGTAGTCGAAGCCTGGCGCTTCGATTTGCCCGACGCCGGCCAGCTGCGTGGGCGGCCGTGCCTGTAAATCCCAGCGGGCACTCTCCGGTGTACAGACGCCGTCCGGCGTGAACACAAGCGGGCCGTCGACCAGGTCGGTGGCAGCGACAAATAGTGTGTGCTGGCCAGCGTCGAGAACGCCCGACGTGCCCAAGTCTTGGCCCACAACGTCAAACAGCTGGAAGCCGTTCTCGAGAGCGAATGACAGGCCCGTTGTGGAATCGACATCCACTGAGCGCATCCAAAGCACTCGCTCCTCGAACGCGCCCGTAGCGGACTGGATGGACACACCTACAGGGGTGTCCGGAGCGACGGAGGCCATCGACGCGCTCCACTCGCAGGAAACGGGCTGCGTGATGGGCTTGTCGATATCAGAACTACCCCCTTTGCAAGCGGTGAGTAGAGCGATGAGAGGAATAAGAACGGGCCGCACATGCGCTCCTGCGTAGAACCCGCAGTATGCACAAGAACAGCCCGTATGCCGTCAGATGTTTGTCTTAGGACAGAACCTTACAGCCGAGGGCTAGAGCCAGCCTTCGATCATGGCGTCTGTGATGCGGCCGGGGTGCCCGCGCCAGACGACCTTGCCGTCCTTGAGGACTGCGGCCGCCGGGACGCCCGAAACGCCGTAATATGCGGACGGGGACGTCGCGCCCGCCGCTTCTTTGGCCACGGGGTAGGTGACGTTTGCGCTGGCCATGAAGTCGGTGACCTGGGTGTCGGTGATGTTCTTGCTCTGCTTGGTGAGACCGATGACATTAAGACCCTTGGGGCCGTACTTGTCGTGGGTGGCTTGCAGCTTGGGCACTTCGCGCTTGCAGTGCGGGCACCAGACTTCCCAGAATACCAGCAGAGTGGCCTTTCCACTGTCGATGTTGGTGTTGCCCTG
>JAACDH010000360.1 GCA_009936995.1 Rhodobacterales bacterium | reverse complement strand
GTTCGTAGGGGTATCCCATGCCCTTGTTTTCCCTCTGGTTGTCCGCATCTGCGCTCGCCGTTCCCCCTACGCCCGCCATCAAATTTGCCGTAAACGCACCGCCGCCGGTCAGCTGCAGTCACTGGTCCAGCGCGTTGGCCACAACCATCAGCTGTAGCATCGGCGTACCCGATGGCGTATCCAACGGCATGCCCGTTTGGTTAGTGAACAAGCCCTTCACTCCCCTGGTCGACGTCGAGCTGGTCTTGGACGTCGGTTGGGTCCGCGCACCAGAGTCCGACACCCACGAAGCCCTGTCGTACCTCCTTCCATATGAGGTCATCCTCGACCCCGACCCCATCAGCGCGGGCACCTCGCAGACCACAGACTGGATCTTCGAAGACTGATTCAACGGCTTCTGCGCCCGAAACGTCTCGACCAACCTCAAGATGGCCCTGCGGGAACCTCGGATGACCACCGAAAAGATGGTTCTCAACTCCGCTATTCGCCAACATACGCTCGATCAATACCTGCGAACCGCCTTCAACGACTTTACACAGTGGCCCTTCACCATCAGCGCGTCGCTTCGTCGCAAGCACCTGTACGGCGAAGCCACCCTCGAAGACGACATGGCGCCCACCAACGCAAACGCCGCCCTCAAGCTCATGGAAGCAGTGGTCACCGAGCTGCAGAAGAACGTGCCCGACGGTCTACTGGCCACGGCTAAGCTGAAGGCCCAACACGACCACGTGGGCCTTCCCCTCGTCCATTCGGGCGGTGTCGTACCTCGACCACCCAGCGCCTTTGGGCATTCCGTTGGCCAAACGACAGCAGTGGCCCGCCGAAATCGACAACGTCACCGCGGCACAGGTGTCGGACCTACTCGAGCCCTGCGTGGGACATCACGCGGCCACCATCGTCGGCAGAAATGCCACAGAGATCGCAGCCAAAGGCGGGCTCAAGCCAGCGTCCATCGACTTGCAGCGCCCAGGCCGCAGCATCGTCGACGACCTGCAGTAGCGACTATGGCGCGGTGATCTCGAGCCGCTTGAGCACGTGGCCCTTTGCGTCTTCAGCGACCTGATTCTGTAGCTTCTGGTACAGCGCGGTGTCTTGGCCGCTGTCGTCGTTGATCTTGGCCACACCGGCTTCTTGCTCGCGGGCGCTGATCTTGTAGATCCAGAACTCTTCGGTGTTACCGTCCTCGAAGGTGAACTTCCACTTATGACGTCCGGCCGCAGCCCAGGAGCCGCCCTCGACGATGGCCACTTTGGAGTGCGTCTTCATCACGCACATGTACATGATGGGCGTGAACTCGGAGTCGTAGGTGCAATCCACAGCGCTGGTGCCATCGTAAGAGATGTCCATGGACTTGATGTCGGTCCATGGCAGGTCTTTCTCGGTGCCGTTGCCCTCGACGGTGACGGTGAGCTTGACCTCTTTGTCGGTCCAGCCGCGCTCGGCGAACCAGTCATCACTACGCTCGACACGAATCACGTGACCAGCGGTGGTCTGACCGTCAACGAAGGTGAGCTTCGCGGTGAAGTCGGCGTTGTGCTTCACCATTTCGGGCTCGGGCTCGGGCTCGACCTCGGGCTCGGGCGCGGGCTCGGCAGCCACTTCCTCTGCTGCGGGCTCGACGACCGGCGCTACAGCAGGCTCTTCCACATTCTTCTTCTTTCCGGCGACCAAGCCTGCAGCCAAAACGACGAGTAGCAACGATTGTCCGATCTTTCGCATAGGATTTCCTCCAGGGGGGCGAAGCGTAGCAGACCCTAGAGCAACGCGCATATTCCAAGATTTTGGAAAGATTGCGCTAGCGCAGCTCTTCGGCGGTGGCGATCTCGAGCTCGACTTCGAGCGTCTCGGGATCATCGTCATCTTCATCGTCGTCCCATTGAATACCCGGCACAGCCTGCGCGGGGTCGAAGGGGCGAGTCTCGACCAAGGTGGACCGTGGCGTAGACAAGAACCTAAGTAGATCGATCCCGCCGGGAATGCCATTGGACGAACGTCCTAAACCGACCGATGGAAGGCGTAACGAAGCGCCGATGGTGCCGCGATTCACGTTCAGTGCGCCCGTGCGGAGGCGACTGACGATCTCGGGCAGCTCGGGGTAATCGGGATCGATGAACAGCGACGTGGATACGCGATAAACCAGCTGATTGTGCAAGCCAACGGCCTCTTCCCAATCCTTGACTCGGTACAGCAGCACGGTGGCTCCTGGCGGCTCGTCGTTTACAAAGCCGTGGCCATGGCGCCAGTCGACCACGAACACCGACGGGTTGACGTAGAAGCCGGTCCGCCCTTGAACTTCGCGATTCTGGCTAGGCCGCATCTCCGAGTGGCCGCGAGCCATCAGCGCACGACCATATCGGCGATACCGAGTACGGAAGTTCTCAGAAATCACCGGCCCCATAAAGCTGCCGGGGTCGAAGCCGTAGCCCACGGAGATCGACTCGGTGCGTTTGACCAGCTGCTCGGAAAACTCGTTGAACAGATCGTCGGTGATGATGATGCGACCGGTGCTGTTGTGACGCTGACCTGCGGTGAGGTAGCTGCCGACCAAGCACTCGTAGACCGCCCGATCCATGTCGCAGCGATGCAGCACGAGCGCGGCACCCTTTCCGCCACACTGATAAAGCGTGGGCAGCTCGGGGCGCTCGAAGGTCGCGCGGCGGAGCGCCATGGCGGCGGGAAAACCACCGCTGAACAGCAGCGCGTCGATCCCTGGGTGGGTGGCGAGCTTTTGACCCACCGAAGATCCCGAACCTTGGATCATGTTGAAGACGCCGCGGGGCAATCGACAGCGATCAAAGACTTCGGCCACTCCCTGGCCCACGCCGGGCGTGAACTTGGAGGGCTTGAGCACCACCGTGTTGCCTGCCAAAAGCGCCGCACAGCACTGAAGCGTGGGAATCAGCAGCGGCAGATTGTAGGGAACCAAGACGGCCACAACGCCACGAGGACGGTAGTCAGCCCGGGCCTCGCGTTCGTTGAGAATTCGAGGTTCTAGAAGGGACATGCCCTCTTCGAGCAGCAAATCGACGGCGCGAATCGACGCCACAACCTCTTGGCGAGACTCCCAGAGCGGCTTTCCTGTCTCTCGCGTGAGCAAGATGGCGAAGCGCTCTTGGTGCTTGTTGAGATTATCGCGATATTTTCGGACGGCTTTGGCGCGACCTACTCGCCCCACCCGCTGCCAGAATCGCGCGCCTTTTTGGGCACACGCCACCGCATCATCCACGGAGGACCTGGAGAATGGAAAGCGCCCCAGAATGTCGGATCGGTCACCAGGGTTCACCCCAACGATGTACCCATCGACCTGTTGGGGCCGAATGAATGATCCCCAAATGTAGTCGCCCCTACGGAGCAGTCGTTCTCGATGGCCTTCCAAGCCTTCATCCCCGGTCGATTAAGAACCCAACACTACCACGGGAGCCTCGTATCGCCCGCACCTGTGGCAGACGGAGTGGGGTCGCAATAGAGAGCCGTCTTCTTACCGACGATTGGGGTCCCCTGTGAAGAATGCACACGAAAACGTGACTGGTGCCATTGGCAACACACCTCTGGTAAAGCTCCACACCGTTGCCTCAGGAATTAAGGCAAATATTTGGTGCAAACTGGAAATGCTGAATCCCGGTGGCTCCATTAAGGATCGTATCGCGCTCCAAATCATCAACGACGCCGAAAAGTCTGGCGAGCTTAGGCCCGGCGGCACGATCGTCGAAGCCACATCGGGCAACACCGGCGCTGGCCTCGCCATGATCGCAGCCTTGCGCGGGTACAAGAGCGTCTTTGTGCTTCCGGACAAGCAATCCGAAGAGAAGCGCGCCACCCTCCGCGCTTGGGGTGCCCAAGTGGTGGTTACGCCCACCAACGTCGAGGCCGACGACCCCCGCAGCTACTACAATGTTAGCCGTCGCATCGCCGACGAGACGCCCAACTCGTACTACGCAAACCAGTACCACAACCAGAGCAACCCCAAGGCCCATTACCAAATGACGGGCCCCGAGCTTTGGGACCAGACCGAAGGCAAGATCGACGTGCTCGTCTGCGGTATCGGCACCGGCGGCACCATCACTGGCATTGGCAAGTACCTGAAAGAGCAAAACCCCGACATCAAGATCATCGGCGTCGATCCGGTTGGCTCCATCTACTACGACTACTTCCAAACCGGCGCCATGACCGAGCCCTACAGCTACGTGCTCGAAGGCATCGGAGAGGACTTCCTGCCCTCCACCATGGACTTCACCTACGTCGACAACGTCGTTCGCGTACACGACAAAGAGTGCTTCCAGATGACCCGTCGCCTTACCCGCGAAGAGGGCCTGTTTGGCGGTGGCTCTTGTGGTGCGGCAGTCGCTGGCGCCATCAAGTGGGCCCGCCGCAACGACAAGGAAGGCCTAAACATCGTGGTCATCCTTCCCGACAGCGGCGCTCGGTACATGTCCAAGATCTACAACGACGCTTGGATGAACGACCGCGGCTACATGGACAAGATGACCGGTTTGGGAACAGTCTCCGACGTCCTCACAGGGATCGGCGTCCGCGAAACCATCACCATCCCCGAGGGCACGCCGGCCACCCAGGCCATCGGCTTGTTGAAGATGCACGGAATCTCGCAGATGCCCGTCGTCCGCGACGACAAGGTCATCGGCATCATTCACGAGAAGCACATGCTTGAGATCGCGCTCTCCCAGCGCGGCGCCACCCAAACCGCGGGCGACTTGGCAGACCACAATTACTGCACGGTCACCCCCGACACCGAGATCACGGTGCTCTCCGACCTGCTTCGCAAGTTCCGCATCGCCCTCGTCTTCGAGGAAAGCGCGCTGAAGGGCGTCCTCACTCGCATCGACATCATCGATCACATCGCACGCATCATGGGTTCCAATGTCTGATCACAAGATTTCTACGAAGGTCATCCACGCGGGCCAATCCCATGAGCCCATCACGGGCGCGGTGATGCAGCCGGTTTTCCAGACGTCCACGTTCGCCCAACCTTGGCCCGCCAAGCACACCGGCTACGAGTACGCGCGGTCCCAAAACCCCACCCGGGAAGCCCTCGAGCGCTGCCTTGCAGCCCTCGAAGGCGGCACACATGGCATTTGCTTCGGCAGCGGACTTGCAGCCACTAACGCCGTGATGCAGACGCTACCCGCAAACGCCAAGGTGGTGTGCTGCGACGACCTGTACGGCGGCACCTTCCGTCTGTTCACCAAGATCTTCGTCAAGGCTGGCTTGTCCTTCGACTTCGTCGACATGACCGGCGCCGACTTCGACGTGGCTATTCCCGAAGGCACGGACCTGGTGTGGGTCGAGTCCCCCACCAACCCGCTGCTCAAGGTGGTCGACATCGCCGCCATCGCCGCCCGCTGCAAGGTCATCGGCGCCCAGCTGGCCGTCGACAACACCTTCGCCACCCCTATCTTTCAGCAGCCCCTCAGCTTGGGCGCCGACATGGTCGTGCACAGCACCACGAAGTACCTCAACGGTCACTCCGACGTCATCGGTGGCGTTGTCATCACCGCCGACGACGACATTGGCGAGAGCCTCCGGTTCGTGCAGAACTCCGCGGGCGCGGTTCCCGGTCCCTGGGACACCTTCCTCACCTTGCGCGGCCTGAAGACCCTGGCCATCCGCATGGAGCGTCACCAGTCGAACTCCAAGCAGATCTTGGCCTGGCTGCAAGACCACGACGAGGTCATCAAGGTCCACCACCCGCTGCTCCCCAGCAACCCCACCTACGAAATCGCCAACCGGCAGATGAGTGGGTTTGGCGGCATGATCAGCTTCGTCCTCAAGGGCGATCTGAATCGGGCCTAGAAGTTCGTGGCCAGCACCGAGCTGTTCACCTTGGCCGAGAGCCTAGGTGGCGTCGAGAGCCTCATCGAGCTGCCCGCCTCCATGACCCACGCCTCTGTGCCCGCCGAGACGCGCGCCGCCCTGGGTTTGGTCGACGGACTGGTCCGCCTGAGCATCGGCATCGAAGACGCCGGCGACCTCATCGCCGACCTGCAACAGGCCATGGACAGCTCCCGCGCCTAATGCGGGTGTTGGTCCTTTGCGGGTCGCGGGGTATTCCGCTCTATGGCCCGTCGGGTGCATCGGCTCATCTGCGCGCCATGACGAGCGCGTGGGTCCGCCGAGGACACCAGGTGACTGTGGCCGCTCCCCTCGCCTCCGACGCTCGCGGTCACTGGGCCGAGCTGCCTCCGGTTCGCGCCGTACACGTCGCCCCTCGCTCGTGGCCGTCCTTTCTTCGCTACGCCGGTGAAAAATGGGACGCCCGTCGCCTGGTTCGCCTGGCCGTGCACGACGGTACGCCAGACCTCATCTGGGAGCGACACACCCTGTTCTGCGACGCCGGAAGGCGACTGGCCGCCCGTCACGGCGTGACTAGAATCGTCGAGCTGAACGCGCCGCTGAGCATCGAGCGTC
>JAACDH010000359.1 GCA_009936995.1 Rhodobacterales bacterium | reverse complement strand
TAGCAGAGAAGGTGCCTACGACGTGAACCGCTGAACCAGCCCCCTCTATGCCTATACCACCCGTAGAGTGATTGAGGCTAAAAGTGCTGTTCGTTACAATCGCCGTTGCGCCAGTATCTTCAACGTAAAGACCCGCGCCACGTTTGTTGCGCACACACTGAGCCACGACGACATCGTCTAAGTACAGCGTCGCGGTATCCTTGACCTTGACACAGCGGTCACCAGGCCCAATGTCGAGACCAATAATCCAAGCAACACTGTCTCCCTTCACCTCAATCATATCGTTCAAGGAGGACGTCAAGATGGGCCGCCCGGTGCCGCCTCCCGGCCTGTCAACCCCGACCACCGTCACATCCAGATTGTCGATCTGAATCTTGGTGCCAATGGCGTAATTTCCCCCGTCGACTTCGACCGTGTCCCCGTCTGAAGTCATGTCGACCACAGTCTTGATGTCCGTGCCGTCACAACCCGCGGAGCATACAGTGAAGGTCGCGGCGTTCGCAGCAGAGGGTAGGCTCGCCATAAGAGCGAGACCAAGGAGTGTACGGTGCATGGGAATCCCAGTCAGATCGGATTCACTCTACACCCAATCAGCCCTGACGCGAAAGTGCCACTTGGACCTTTCGGCCCATGATCTCCCAATCCTCGCAGGCGAGCGAATCTGCTAGCGTTTCGCGCGCCAAATCGATTGCAAGAACTTCTTGAGAAATCAGACTTTCATACTGCGTAATTCCAGCCACTAAGTCGGACTCTTCGGTCACCAGGGACAAACGAATTCGGTCGCTGACGTCTAGCGCGCTTGCTTTGCGGAGTACTTGGATCTTACGCACCAAGTCGCGAACCAGGCCTTCCTGGCGCAACGCGTCGTCGAGCTCGGTGTCGAGCGCGACGGTGATGCCATCGGCGGCTGACACCTCGACGCCCTCGCCCGCCACTTCTTTGCGTGAGAAGATGTTGGCCGGCAATGGTGTGTCCCATCCCGGGAGCTGCACGTCGGCGCCAGTTGCCTGAACGGCAGCAATGGTGGCTTGCACATCGTCGTCTAGACCGCCGAGAAGCGCCTTCACCTTACCCACGTCTTTTCGGAGGGCGCGACCGGCAACGGCGAAGTCGAGCCCCAAACTGGCCCGCATAAAATCAGCGGTTCCATCTACGATTTCGAGTTCTTTCACGTTGAGTTCGGACTTCACCAACTCGGCCTGTTCGGCCAAAGCGACCCGGCAGTCCTCGCCACCGACAACGAACATCTTGCGGAGGGGTTGACGCACCCGGAGACTTGCCTTTTCACGCAAATTTAGCGCAAGAGAGAGGGTGCTGCGAACCGTCTCGGTCCGGACCAAGAGATCGGCGTTCTTCCACTCGGCAGGGGCGGTGGGCCAAGCGTGGTGATGGACGGACAGCGCGGCGTCGGGCTCCATGGAACGGACGAGGTTCTGCCACACGGAGTCCGTGAGAAATGGCGCAACAGGTGCAAGGACAAGACAGAGCGTCTTGATAGCGCGATACAACACACCGTAGGCCGCGGCCTGATTGGCGGCGTCCTCGTTCTTCCAGAAGCGACGGCGGTTCACCCGCACATACCAGTTGCTGATGTCGTCCAAGAAGGACTCGATCTCGCGTACGACGCTGGGGGAATCGTAGTCTTGGTAGCCCGCAGTGGTCTTCTCGATGAGCTCGGCCGAGCGCGCGAGCATCCACTTGTCGGTGACCGTGAGCGCGTCCATGTTGAGCGGCGCGGCGCAGTCCGGCTCGTCGATGAGGGCGTAGGTGACAACGAAGCTGTAGATGTTCCACAACCCGGCGAGCTTGCGCTGGGCGAGCTCCCCTGCAGCGTAGCCAAAGCGCACATCGGACGTGACCGGCTGACGGCAGTACAGCCAGCGCATGGCGTCGGCGCCTATCTTGTCGGCGGCCTCGTCGAAGCGGATCATGTAGCCCGTCTTGCTGAACATCGTGCCGTCTTCACCGACCCCCCGCTCGTACGCCAGAACCCGCTCGTAAGGGCTGCGGTCGGAGAGGGTGGTTCCCATGAAGAGCATGGAGTAAAACCAAAGACGCACTTGCTCGCGCATCTCGCAGACCCACTCGATGGGGTAGCTCCTCTCAAACTTCTCGGGATCGTCGAAGAAGCCGGTGGTGCTGTAAGGGACGATGCCAGCGTCGAGCCAGCAGTCGCCCACTTCGGCCACGCGGGTGACGGGCTTATTGCACTTTTCGCAGTGGATGTCGACGTCGTCGATCCAAGGGCGATGGAGCTCGGGCAAGGCATCCACTTTTTCTGGATCTAGCGCCCTCTCGCGCAGCTGATCCATTGAGCCGATGACCGTGAGATGACCACAGTCCTCGTCGGCGCAGACGTAGAATGGCAAAGGCAGGCCCCAGTACCGCTTCCGGGAGATGCACCAGTCGCCCATATTGTCGAGCCAGTCTTGCATTCGAGCGCCCATGAACGCAGGCTTCCACTGGACATCGGCGGCGGCGACTTTCATGCGGGGGCGGATCTCGTCGCAGGAGATGAACCACTCGCCCACCAGACGGAACACAAGGGGATCTTTGCAGCGCCAGCACACGGGGTACTTGTGGTCGTAATCGACGGCCTTGAACAGCTTGCCGGAGGCCTCGAGGATGGCGGCCACTTCGTCGGGTACGTCGGCGGCCCCCTTACCCGAGAGCACACCAAATCCCTCGAAGAACATGCCATTTTCGTCGATCGGAACGATGGGCTCAAGACCGATCTCTTTGCCCAACTCGTAGTCCTCTTTACCGCAACCAGGGGCGATATGGACGATGCCAGAGCCCTCGGCCGCGTCGACCACATCCCACGGCACCACGCGGTGCTCAACACCGGTCTGCATCTTGAATTCTGGGTGGAAGGTCTCGTATCGCTCGCCGACCAGATCCGACCCCTTGAACCGAGCAACGATGGCAGCACCGGTGCCCGCGAGCACCTTCTTGGCGCCCTCACACAGGATGAGCGTGTGGTCCCAGTCGTCGGCCTTGACCTCGATGTAGTCGAGATCGGGGTGCACAGCGGCGGCCACGTTGGCGCTAAGGGTCCAGGGTGTGGTGGTCCAGATGAGCAGACGACGGCTGCGATCGGAGAGCAGCGGCACCTGACCATAGATAGAAAGGTGCGTCATTTCCTTGTAGGAACCGGCCATCTCGTGCTCGGAGAGGCTGGTTCCGCAGCGCGCACACCACGGCATAGGCAGGGCCTTCGAGTAGATCCAACCGTTGTCGGAGCACACTTTGAGGAAGTGCCAAATTCCGCGGATGTTGCGATCATCGTGCGTGTAGTAGCTGTCTTCCCAGTCCATCCATTGGCCCAGGCGCTTGGACTGATCGGTGATGACCCCAGCGAAGGTATTGACGCGATCGCGGCAGGCGTGGCTGAACTTGTCTAGACCATGGGCTTCGATGTCGGGCTTGCCCTGGAATCCAAGCTGCTTCTCGACCTCAACCTCGACCCAAAGGCCTTGGCAGTCAAAGCCGTTCTGGAAATTACAATCCTTTCCATTCATCACGTTGTAACGAATGAAGCAGTCCTTTAGCGCTCGGCCCCAAGCGTGATGAACGCCCATGGGGTTGTTGGCCGTGACCGGACCATCAATAAACCGAAACATCGGTTTGCCAGTGACTTGTTGCTTGAGCTTCGCAAAGAAGTTCTCGCTTTCCCACAGTTGAAGAATTTCTTCTTCAAGTGCTACAAAGTCGACCTTGGCCGGTACCCGCTGCATGACTCACTCCGTTTAAGCCGTGCAATGTAGTTTCATGGCGGGGCCAGTCAAGCAGCTGGGGATAAAACCACACGTTTCAATCGTACTTCGACCGCTCCACCCATCATTCGACCGCGCATCACCAGCCGATCGCCATTCACCTGCCATGCCCAAGGCGCCTCTTCGAGAGCGGTGAGCCATTCGCCCAACCCGAAGCCTCGGGAGGGCATCATAAAGCCATCACCGCCGCGGCCGTGAACCGTGAGTCCGTGGCTCGCGATGCCGGCAAAGCCCAGCTGCAGACGCCCAGCCACGCGCCAGCTTCCATTGGCAACACCACTGGTTCCCATCTCTTCGGCCATGGCCAACGCAGCAAGGGGCCCTACGAAAGCGTCCGCTAAGGTGAGCTGAAGGACGCCACTGCTCTTGAAATCGAACTGGACGCCACGGGCCCCCATCACCTGCCCAAATCCCTGGGCGCTGGCGATCTCCCATTGCCCAAGCGGCCCCCCGGACTCGGGCAGGGCCTCGCCCAGTTGGGCGGTACACGCAGCGAGGGTCTTTAGCGCCTCGCCCCCTTTCGCCCAAGGCTGGGCGATCAGCACATCTCCGGTGCCCGCCACGTAGCCTCCCCGCACATGAGGCGGGACGCTCAATCGGCGCCACGACCAGGGGGTCAGGCCCGCAGGCACATCGACGGCTGAAACCGAGGGCACCAACACCGGAAGCGCCGCGCCGGCGCCGAGGCCCGACATTACCCAAAGGCCAATCTCGGCCCACTCTTTGGCGCTGACCACGCCGCCTTCTAGCAGGTATTTACGACGCTCGGCCATGGGAACACCCTGATGGCGCCAGGCGCGAAAGACCACGACGCCTGTGCGCGGATGTCGACCGGGATCTCCCAAGCGGATCGCCTCGGCCACGTCGGGTTGCGCCAGCTCGAGTTCCGGACAGGCCTGGTCCACCAGATCGATGGCCGCACCTTGCCAACGCCAGTCGCGGCCTGGCGACCTTCGAAGCTGCTTGGACATGCCCAACAGCGCCACACTCTCAAGCACAGAGCCTGCGGCACGGCGCCACCGATCGAGCGGAGGCATGGCGCGAACGGGCTCCTCGGGATGGTGCACTTTAGCTGTCACCAGGTGCTCCGACAAAATGAGGGAACGCCCTTCGAGCCTGTAGAACCCCGGTACATCTCCCACCCGAATGCGAAGCGGCGGGCAGGGGGGCAACAACGCCACGGCGTGGGAAATTAGCGCGGCGACCGGCGTTAGCAGCGCGCGAGTAGGTTCATCGATGTCGGCTCGGTCCATCACAAACTCCCGATAGCTCAATCCCGGGCGCGGTCCACACCTGCCGGTTGTGTTAGGGCTCGCGAAGCCTCGGAGGCCCCCATGTCCCGCTCCGACGTCGACGCCCTACTCAATGCGTTCCGCGCCGACCTCAACGATGCCAATGACCCCGCCGCCATCGACCTCGTTCGAAGGGCACACACGGGGAAAAAGAGCCCTCTAAAGCTCGCTCTAAAGGGCCTACGCAGCGTATCGCCCGACGAGCGCCCGCAGGTGGCACAGGCGATCAACCAGGCGCAACGCAGCATCGAATCCGAGCTGGCAAATGCGACTCAGATCGCGGAAGCAAAGGCCCTGCAAGATCAAATCGATCAAGAGTGGGTCGATCTGAGTTTGCCGGGCTTAGCCACGCCCCGAGGCGCCCGCCATCCCCTCACCGACATCGAGTGGCAGAGTATGAGCGTGCTCCGGCGTCTAGGCTTCGAGGTCGTAGACGGTCCCGAGGTGGAGCACCCGTTCTACAACTTCGACGCACTCAACATCCCCGAGCATCACCCTGCTCGCGATATGCAAGATACCTTTTGGGTTGACGGTGGCTGGTTACTTCGCTCGCACACCACCACGGTCCAAGCCCGCACCCTCGAAGCCCGGTCGGAGCTGCCGATCAAAATCGCCTGTTTCGGTCGGGTCTACCGAAACGAAGCCGTCGACGCCTCTCACTTGGCGATGTTCCACCAATTCGAAGGACTGTGGATCGACAAGGGCCTGAACTTCAGCCATCTCAAAGGCGCCCTCTCGTTCATCGTCAAAGAGATCTATGGAGATCGCCCCCTGCGTTTCAAACCCAAGTTCTACCCCTACACCGAACCCTCCATCGGCGTAGACATCGCCTGCGCCCGCTGCGACGGCACGGGTCTCCAGGGAGAACAATCCTGCGAATCGTGTCACGGCGCCGGCTGGGTCACCATCCTCGGGGCCGGTATGGTCCATCCCAAGCTGCTCATCGAGTTCGGCTTCGCCCCCGCCGAAGTGAGCGGGATCGCGTTTGGTCTGGGCACCACTCGCATGGCCGGGGTCGCCACAGGCGTCAGCAAAATCAAGAGCCTATACGACACCGACCTTCGGGTTCATCATGCATTACATCGGGGGAACCAATGAAAATCGCCCAAGATGTGCTGCTGCGTTACCTCGACATTCCCAAGAGTCCCACCGAACTTCGGGCGCTTCTCGACGACCTGGGCCTCGAAGTCAAGCGCACCG
>JAACDH010000358.1 GCA_009936995.1 Rhodobacterales bacterium | reverse complement strand
TGGCTTAGGGGGTGTTTCAGCCGTGGCTCAAAGCAGGATATCGTCGCCAGACCAGTGCTTCTCCGAACAACTCGGTTGCGGCGACGGCTACAGACGATACAGAACTACCCCTGTTACGGAGATTTCTGAATGTCACGCCTCATCGTTCTTTTCGCGCTCGCCTTTAGCAACACCGCGTCCGCTCAAGCGGTTCACTTCGTAGACGTCGACGACTTCATGTTCACCCCCAGCGCGATCACGATCATCGACGGCGACTCCGTAGAGTGGGGTTGGGTTGGATTGGCCAACCACAGCAGCACCGCTGCGGCTGGGCAGTCCGAGATGTGGGACTCCGGCGTGGTGGGCAATGGTTCGGTCTTCAGCCACGACTTTGTGAATGGAACGGGGCTTATCAACTACTACTGCTCGCCCCATGGCAGCGACCTCGGCGGTGGCCAGGTGTCCGGTATGTCCGCCTCGGTCGACGTCGTGCCCTCGAGCGGCCTGCTCATGAACGAGGTCCTCGCCGACCCCGCGTCAGGCGCCGATGTCAACTGCGATGGCGTGGCCGATACGGTCGACGATGAGTTCATCGAGATCGTGAACACCACCGGCGCTGCGTTCGACATCTCGGGTGCCACTGTCTCCGATTTCGTGGCAATGAGGCACACCTTCCCCGCCAACACCGTGCTTGAGCCCGGCCACGCCATTGTGGTGTTCGGCGGAGGCACGCCGATCTTCGATGGCACCAGCCCCAGTACCGATGTCTGGTGTCAAGACTTGGATTCCACGGTTCAGTTTCAGGTGGCCAGCAGCGGCTCTTTGGGGCTTAACAATACGGGTGATACCGTTACTATCGCAGATGCAGGCGGCCTCCTCTACGACACCTTCGGCTACGGCAGCGAGGGTGGGGGAAACGAGTCCCTGGTGCACGTCCCCGAGCTTCGACGTGGCGTCCCCGAACTACACTCGTTGGCCAGCGCCGACACTTGGTCTCCCGGTCTACTCGCCGATGGCTCGTCGTTTGTCATGCCGCCAGCGGGTCCCAGGTTCGCGTCCATCAGCCCCGCAATTGCGGGTCAGTCCAACCAGTTCTTAGTCAGCAACGGCCCCGCGTCTTGCAACACCGTGTTCATCTATGGCAACGCCTTGGGCGCTCAGGCGTTCCCGGCAGGTCTTTGTCCGGGCGTCGAATTGGGCATCGTCGGTCCCACTAAATTCGCCGAGGTCATGAGCGACGGCAACGGCGATACGATGCTCAACCTGATTGTGCCCGCTGCGGCCTCTGGCGCAACTGTGGCGGTCCAGGCCGCGTACCCCTGCACGTGCGAAGTGACCAACGTGGTGGTCACCCAGTTCCTGTAGGCTGCATCCAAGGCTGGTACCGTCACCGGCGTTGGTGCATCGCTCCGCTGAGCCCCCGCCTGGAGACCAAGCGAACTGCGAGCCAGGTCATGATCTCGTCCGGCGAGAGGGTTCTGGTGACCAAGAAGTCGAAGGTGTACCCAAAGTACAAAACCAAGCCCATCCAGGCCGGGTACAAATTCGTAATGGGGCGTCCTACGACCGGGAACGACCTGGATGGCGATGCCGTCTGCGAAGTCTGGCGGACAGCGGTACATCTCAGATATCGCCATCGAGGCGGCCTTGACGCTGCGGCTCGTGTTCGGGTTGCCGTTGCCGATGGCGACTCGGTGCGCTGGGTGAAGGCGCCTCCACCAACCACCGAGGAGGTGCGCTCCGCCTGAACCGTACAGCGAGCGCTGCGTTGGCGGGCCGACCTGCGTGTGCGTCCAATTGCGCCACGAGCCCGACGAACCGCACCACGGAGCAAACTTCGCTTCCGGGAGGCCGGCCTGACGGAAGAGGGGCAGCTGGTCGAGGTGCTGACCGGTTGCCGAATCCTCAACCGGATGTTCGAACTCGGCGAGCCCGAGTCGGCTGCCGTACGAACATGAGCCCCATGCCGGGAAGCTGCTGGATCATGATTCCGCCGTGCACCAACGCCTGCCCTGTAACAAACACGCAGGTCGTGACCGAAAGCGTCATACTTGAGTGAGCCGTAGAGAATGTGGAGATTTCCGTTACCACGACTTGATTTAAATCTACCGGCTAATTTTAAACTCGAGCCGCCCAACCAAGGCTGCGATGACGGCCAGCGCTGGTGCCACGGCCTGTCGTCCCACTCGGGCTTCCTGACCGTCCGAAAGCGTGTATGCTGTTTTGAGAGGTCCTTTAATGGTACCTTCCCTCAAGCAGGGAGGTCTAATTGGCAACCATTAAAAAGACTCGGTGGGTCCCACTTTTCCAACATTGTCAGGGAGAGGTTCACACGCACCTGATCGTCACCCGTGCGGGTGCAGTGACCAAAGAAGGGCGGGGGCTGGGTTTCTGGTTCTGGCCCATCGGGACGGCCATCTCCGAGGTCCCAGTCAACGACCAGAGCGTGGCGGTGAACTTCAAATGCCGAAGTCAAGACTTCCAGGAGGTCGCGATTGCGGCACAGGTGTTCTACCAGGTGACCGAGCCCCAGACGATCGCGACCCGTTTTGACTTTTCGATCAACACCGCGACAGGAGCCTACAACTCTGATCCGCTGACGGTGATTCAAGGTACCTTGTCCAGCGCGGCACAGGAAGCCGTATGGTCCCATGTGGCGGCGAACACCCTGGAGGGGCTGTTGCAGTCCGAACTTTCGGGGCTGAGCGGTGCAGTCTCCAAAGCGCTGGATGGGCTCGACTTTGGTGTCGAGGTGAGCCGGGCCGTCGTCACGGCAGTGCGTCCAGAGCGTGCGGTCGAAGAATCTCTGCAAGCCCGTACCC
>JAACDH010000357.1 GCA_009936995.1 Rhodobacterales bacterium | reverse complement strand
TGCAGCTTGCTCGCCCTCGCCCTCGGCAGCATCCGCGCCCTCGGCAGCATCCGCGCCTTCGGCAGCAGCTTCCTCGCCGTGTGCGTGGCCGTGTGCCTCTTCTTTCTTCTCAGGCTTGGCTTCTTCTTTCTTGGCTTCTTCGGCGTGGGCCGCGTCCGCTTGGGGAGCCTCTACGGCCTCGCCACCACACGCAACCAGAGCACCGGCCATGAGACCGGCCAACGCGTGGGTCAACACCACCGATTGGAGATTCTTCGTCATGATTCCTTCACTTTGGCGAACTTTACTTCGCCTGGCCGGGTACAGCCGAGTATCTAATCACCGCCCCAGGGTGGCGCAGCGAGGTGAACACTAGGAATCCCGAGCGCCTGTGTCAAGCCCTTTGACGACGAAACAAGGTCAATAATGGCCCCAGGAACACCCAAAGCCCCGCAGCGCCACTGGCAGAGGCTGCGCTGGTGTTGCATCGCACACCCGTGGCATAGTGCCCATCCGTGACCCTCGATACATCCGAAAATTCCCTGTCGATATCGGCATTATTCGCGCTTCCGGGGTCGACAAAAACGTCGTCTCCACTGGCCCCAGTGCCGCTGCCATCGCCAGGATTTGAGCCCTCGCCCGAGCCGGCGGTGAGCACATTAGGTACATAGTCCTTAATCCACGCAATATGCTGATCGACGCGGGTAACGCCGTTAGAGCCCCCCTCACATTGGGGCGACACGTAGGAGTTAATACCAGCAATCTCCATATTGGCACCCACCAGTTCGAAAGCCGGTCCACCACTGTCGCCCTGACAGAGGTTGGTGCCGTTGGTGTAGCTGGTGATGAAATGGGTGTCGTAGCCGCTGACCTGGATGTCGGTGGTCCGCTTGACACCCGCGTCGTCTCGATCGTCGAGGGTGACGCCAAAACCGTAGAACCGCATGTTGTTGCCGACCCAGCTGTTGTCCACGGCATCGTTGTTGAGCACCGCAAGATCGACACCCACCTTCGCCGACACAAGCTCGACCACTGCGATATCGTTCTGAAGCGCCAAGTCGTTGTAGTTGGGGTGCGGATAGTGGTTGGCGACCTCGATGGCGTCGGTGTAGCCCTGGCCGAGAAGATCGTCGCCCCACAGGATGTACACATCCATGCCCTGGGAGCGAATCGAAGGGATCTCGACCACACAGTGAGCTGCGGTGACTACCCAACGAGCGTCGATGAGGGTGCCGCTGCAGAACACGTAACCGCCCCAGTCGGCGAGCCCAGCCAACGCCACTACGTTGTTGTTACCGCTGACTGTAGAGCCGTTCACAATAGCCGTACTCTCCGGGTTCGTAGGGCCAATATAGCCGATGGGCAAGGTGTCGATGTCAATCCAATGGACCCGCTCGTCGGCGCCGAACTCAGGGGCGTTGAGGTCTTCGAAGTTGGGGCCAGCGGTCGCCGATTGAGCGAGTCCGAGCACGAGCACCGAGATCATAGAAGCCTCCAAGATGCCTAATATATCGGAGACTCACCGAGTTCGCAGCAAAGTCCACGTCACGAAAAAGCCGACCTAGGCGAGGGCTACAAAAACCAGGAACAACAGGCTGACGTAGCCGTTGAGGTCGAAGAAGGCCTTGTTAATGCGCGAGAGGTCGTCGGGGCGAACGATCCAGTGCTCATAGAATAAAACGCTGCTGATCACCAGAGCGCCCAACCACCAGGCGATTCCCAATGGCTGCACGAACGGCAGCGCCACCAGGAGGCCCACGGTGACCACATGCAGCAGCGCCGAGACGATGAGGGCGCCGCGCAAACCCAAGGCTGCCGGTATACTTCGCAGCCCTTGAGACTGGTCGAACTCATAGTCTTGGCAGCTGTAGATGATGTCGAAACCGGCCACCCAACTGCCCACTGTCATTGACAGGATGAACGGCGTCCAGCTGTAACTGTCGGTGAGAGCGATCCACACGCCCGTAGGGGCTAGGGCCAGGGACAGACCCAGGAAGATGTGGCAAAACGCCGTAAAACGCTTGGTGAGCGAGTACCCCCAGACCACGGCGATAGCCACTGGACTGAGCATCAGGGTGGTTTTTCCGAGTAATCCACACAGCGCCACGAAGAGGCCGGCGCTGCCAAGGGTGAACGCCCACGCGGCCGTGACTGAGATCTGCCCGGAGGGGATCTCCCTGCCGACAGTACGTGGGTTTGCGGCATCGATATCGCGGTCGATGACCCGGTTGAATCCCATGGCGCTAGAGCGGGCAAACACCATGCATCCGATGATCAGCGCGATTTGGATGGCGCTCACAGAAACCTCACGAGAGGCCAGGACCGCCGACGCTAATGCGAAGGGTAGCGCAAATATTGTGTGGGACAGCTTGATCATTTTGCTGTAGGTGACCAGCTCGTTCACGACACTTCTCCTGGAGCGCAGATCCACCGTCGGCGGGGGACTTCGCACAGCTGCGAGGCGTCTTGTACCCCCTCTAGCAGCAACGCGCCCGGTCGATAGCCCGGCTGGAATGCCCCGAGCCCAGTCAGACGAAGAGCCCGAGCGCCCCCGTGGGTTGCAGCGTGTAGCCAGCCTTCGACCGGTAGTTCGGGCCAGCGCTGGGCCAACAGAGCCACCTCGCCAAGAACATCGAGGTCGGGGCTGCTGCCCAGCGAATCAGTCCCCAGCGCAAGGGAAACGCCAGCCCGCACCGCGCCCAAAACGTTGGGGAGTGAATCGGTAATATGAAGGTTAGACCTGGGACAAAGGCACAGGGAGGCGCCCGCATTCGCCACTTGCTGAAGCTCGGTCGAGGAGAGGTCGGTTCCGTGGACCAACATGAGCTGCGGCCCCAACAAGTGCAGACGTGCCAGATAGTCGACCGACGCACATCCCGGCACGTCCCAAGTGCTCCGCCACGGTCGGCCCATGGCATCCAGCAGCTCGGCGAACGCTCCCATTCCCTCTAGAAGCAGGCGCCGTTCCTCGGGATCTTCTGCCAGATGGATGCTGGCGGGATGCTCCCCAGCGCGGCTGGCCGCCTGCATCAACTTTGGCGGCGTGCTGTACGGCGCGTGAGGACTGGTTCGGGTGGTGACCGTTGCGTGATTTAGCGTCCTCGACCGATGGGGTACGTTGGCGGTCGCGATACGCCGCTCGGAGATCTCGGGGTCCATGCCCAACAGTTCGTGCTGCACCACCCCCGATAGGCCGGCCCGGAGCAGGACGTCGGCCGTGTCGCCGCCGTTCGAGATGTCACACACGCCAGCGGTTCCGTGCCGAAACAGGTCTCGCGCGGCCTGATGCGTCCGTCGCAAGCGCTCGGGCTCCTCGGGTCGGTCCGCGCGAAACAGATCGTCCACCCAACGACGCAGCCCCTCGCCTCCGGGTATCTGCTCGTGGGCCCAAGACAGCTCTAGGTGGGTGTGGGCGTTTATGAGGCCAGGTACCAGCAGACCGTCGAGAGCTGCAGGGTCACCGACCTGAGCGGGTCGCACCAAAACGACCGTCGGGCCGTCGAAGACCACCACCGCGTCGCGCAGGAGTTTGTCTCCGGTGAACACGGCTCGGGCGCGAATCAACCTCACCGGACAGTGGCTCCGCCGTCTTTCGCGCTCACGTTCACGGGCCGGACCGACCGCTCTTGAACGGGTGTGAATCCAGCGTCCGAGATTAAGCGGACCACCTCTTTGACAGTGGCCGGCCACTTGGAAAAATCGCCTTCAGGGAAAACGGTTCCGTAGTCTGCACAGCCCATATTCAAGCTGGTCTGTGCCATGCCCAGGCCTTCAGAGGCGCTGGCGGCGATGAGCTTCACCTGGGGAGCCAGTACTTTGGCCAACGCGACGGCACGTAGGTGATCGGTCGCGGTGTTGGCCTGAGATCCTGCGGGCTCTCCGGCGCACGCGGCCGCTTCTACCCGAATTCCAGAGAGTCCGAAACCTTGATGAAGCTGGGCCAATGCCTGAATCCACTGGATGTGATCCATTTCGCTCTCGCCCTGCCCCACCCGCAAAACGCCTGTGACCGCCAATCCACCCTGTCGGGCAATGGCCATGGCCTCCAGCGCTACAAGAGCGTCGCCGGCACCACTATGGGCGACACGAAGGTCATCGGCACCCAGTCCAACGGGATCGTCGCCGAGGCCCCAAACACCGGTTTTAATCCAGGCATTCACCTCGGCCGGGACCGCGGACCAGGGCGCGACAAAGCGGACGTCGGGCCACTTTTGCACCCAAACCGCAGCCAGATCGGGCGGGGTCTGGCTGGAGAGGTGAATTTCGACCGCACCGGCCTCGATGGCTTCGTCCAGCAGAGAGGCGTCTTCTAGGCGCCAGCCCAAGCACCAGTGAACGGCGTCGTCGGACTGGTCCGAGGCACGCAGCAGCGACGCCGCTGCGCCAAGATCGGCCAATGAAGCGTTGATCGCTAGCCCCTCGGCCTCGTCTTCTGTGAGCGGGCCGCCATCGAGCACCTTTCCGAGAAGCGCGCCCACCCCCTCCAAGCGCGGCAGTTCCTTTATGCTCGGCTGCAACAATGTGACGTCAGCACTGGGGATGAGCTGCTGACGATGGGCCAACGCCGCAAACCGACGCAAGCCCATGAGCGCGCGGTCGTCGAGGTCGTAGCGGATCCGTTCGCCCAAGTACACGGCGTCGTCACCCTGCCAATCCTCGGAGACGGAGCCCACGCCAGCTTCACCCACCTGCCGCAGGTGTGTGACCAGGTCTCCGTCGAGGCCTTCCCGTCCGGCCCAGACCGCAAAGACAAAGGGTAATCCGGTCCATTTCGTCCACAGCTCGGCCAAGTCGATGCGGTGCACCAAGCGCTCGGGCAGATCGAGGGCCGCGTCGCCGATGACCAAAGCCGCCGATGTCCCCACCGCGCGATCACGGCCGGTGCCCGGATCGATCTCGGTGATGGACGCGTTCTGCACACGTTCGGCCAGCGGACCGGCCGACAACACCAGTCGGGTGAGCATGGCGCTGGTGCGGCTCTCGCCATCGAGAAGCACCTCGGTCCACGATTCAGGAGGGGTCTCGGCGACGAGAAGGACCGAATCTACAGGGCCATAGGCGCCAATACACCAACCCGGAACTACCCGGAGGTCACTGTTTTTAAGCACGGCAGCCACGGGCACCAAGGCCACGTCCAGAACTCCATTTTCCAAGGACGCAGCAATCGAAGCCGGGTAGTCTTTGACCACGGTGTAGACATCGCGGTCGATGCCGTCCGTGAGCGGGCGCGCGTTGAGGTAGCCCACCGATCCGATGATGAATTTCCCAGACATTAGGCCTCCGCCACGGTCTTGTAGAGGGTGTCGCGCTCAATGGGGATGCGCCCCGCACGACGAATAAGCGCCACCAACTCCGAGCGGGTGAGCTCTTGGGGCGTCTTGGCGCCGGCCATGTGGTAGATGCGCTCCTCGCGAACCGTACCGTCGAGGTCGTCTACGCCGTACGATAAGCTGACTTGAGCAAGTTGCACGCCCAACATCGGCCAATAGGCTTTGATATGGCCGAAGTTGTCGAGCATCAGTCGAGAGATCGCCAGTGTGCGCAAACAGTCGGCATCAGACGGCGAAGTGAGCTTGGCGAGGCGATTGTTCTCGTTGTGGAATCGAAGTGGGATAAACGTTTGGAAACCACCGGTTTCGTCTTGCAGAGTTCGCAGCCGAATCAGGTGATCGACCCGCTCATCCAACCGCTCAATAGAGCCAAAGAGCATGGTGGCGTTGGTGCGCATGCCCATGTTGTGGGCAACGCGGTGGACCTCGATCCAGTTGTCACTGCTGACCTTGTCGTCGCAGAGCTTCTTACGCGCCCGCTCGGCGAAGATCTCAGCGCCGCCGCCCGGCATCGAGGACATACCCGCGTCTCGGAGATGGGCGAGCACCTCGGCGTAGGTCATGTCGTATTTTTCGGCGTAGTAGTGAATCTCGACCGCCGTGAAGCCCTTGAGGTGCAGATCGGGCCGCTCGTTCTTTATGGCCCGAAGCAGGTCGGGGTAGTAGCTGAACGGGAGGTCGGGGTTCAGTCCGTTGACGATGTGCACTTCGGTTACAAAAGTGTTTCGTAGTTTTCGGACGCGGCCGACGGCTTGGTCGATGGTCATTG
>JAACDH010000356.1 GCA_009936995.1 Rhodobacterales bacterium | reverse complement strand
GGCGACCCGAACGGAGAGGATCTGCTCGGTGAGATCGGCCGGCAGCTCGAGGTGTGTGGATTCCCACGGAGACGTGGATTTAGGTGTGGAAGCTGGCGCGTGTTCGGCGGGAGCTGCGACTGGTGGAGCTTCGACGGAATCGACGCCACCGCATGCGAGAAGTGCGAGGAGAATCATGGCGAAGTTAGTTAGCTGAATAGAGGCGCTCCGGCCAGAGTAGACCCAAAGACAGTGACTCAGACCGCCACGCTGGTCACCCAGGCCTCTTCCTTTGACGAGCGATGCCCAGGACGCACTCTACCGTTGATGCGTTAATCTGTTGCGTCAGGAGGAAAGGATGCGCTCACTACCGCTATTTCTGGCCTTAACGGCCTGCGGACCTTTGCCGAACCCCACGATCACCACGAACGACACAGGGCAGAGTACGACGTCTTGTCCGCAGGGCTCCCATTGGCTCGCGTCTAGTGCATCCGGCATGACGTTGGTCTTTCTGATGGTCGATGGAGCATCCATGCAAGCCATCTACGATCCGCTCGCTGAGTACGAGACGTACGGCCCGGCGGCTTGTTACGACTCCACCTCTACCGACTTGGCCTGGGTCTTCGAATCGGCTGGCCAGGCTTATGGCCGGCTCACGGTGACGCCTGCAGGTACTGGCGATCAAGTCTTCGATGGCAGCGATGGCTCATCCGTGACCCTCGATCTTTTCGGCGCCAGCAATCCTGTCGTTTGGACCGGCGCCGACTTCTCCATTGGGTCGTTCACGGTAGATAGCGCAGCGCCAAACGTGTCGTTGAATCTCGACACGGATGGCGCCCGGGATGGCCATACGTTGTCAGTGATTCTCTCGGCGGAGATGATCACCGACACGCTGTAGGCGAGCTAAGGGGTCCGTTGTTTAAGGATCTTCTTGAAACCCTTGGGGTCGTGGACACTATACAAGTCGTCTCCGGCCTTCATCCAGTCGATGGTTTCAGCGTCCCACCCATAGGCTTCTAGGGTCTTTAAGGGGCCTTCGATGGTGTAGACCACGTGGTCGGCGCAGGCGCCAACGGTCGCCTTGACGCCGGCGCCGTCTAGATCGATCAGCCCCTTTCCGTAGGCTTCGAGCGCCGCGGGAAGCTTGTCGGCGCTCTCGTTGAAGCTCACCAACATCGGCTGTAGTCGCTGCATGCCCTGGTAGCTGGCGGTGAGCTTGTTCGCCTGGCGGAGCTTGAGCTGCTGCAGCCGGGCCTCGTCGACTTTGCCAGCGCTGAGCTCACTAATCAAGGTGTCCATGGTCTTCTTTGCGACGCCGGCTTTGTCGTTCGGCACCACGGCAGTAAAGTCGACCCAGCGCACGCTGCCCGCCTCTAACTGGGTAACCACACTGGCTAGGGGGGGGGCACCATTGTCGACCAACAGGGTAGCCAGGCGCTCGTCGGCCAACTGGGTGACTACCTGGCTGGCGGCTCGGTTTTCATGGGTGCTCGCGGCTAGCTGGCAGGAGGCGATGAGCACAGTGCGACCCGCGTCGGGCGCGTCGAGCAGGTAGATGGGCTTGCCGGCCTTGGGGCTGGTGGCGTCGGGGAGTATCGGCAGGGCATCGCCGCGGTTCTTCCAACCTGTGAAATAGGTGGTGGCTTGTTCTATCGCGGATTGCGCCTCGAACTGACCCATGACCCAAAGTCGTGTGTTGCCGGGGGAGAACTTTTGCTTTTGATAGCTCTCGACCTCGCTGGTGGGGATGTCGGAGAGGCGCTCGATGTCTTCCCACGTGAGAATCTTTGTGGCCGGGTGCCCGGGAAGGATGTGCTTGTTACGATAGCTCCGCGCCCAGTTGTTTGGGTCGTACCAGGTCTCTCGGAGGGACTTCTTCATGTCTTTCAACCAGCGGGTTCGGCCGCTGTTGTTGAAGGCGTTCAGCTCGATACTGTGTCGGAGCAGATACATCGCGCCTTCGATGTTGTCGGAAGAGCTCAAGACGCCCTGGAAGGAGGAGTCGATGCCTTGACCAGCGCCGTGCTTACCGGAGACCTTGTTGAAGGAGAGCTCCGGCTTGTTTGCCCAGCCTGGAGTTTTGTGACCTAGGGTGACGCTGGCTTGGGCGAGCCTGTCGAGGCCTTCGCCGCTGGCGCCGCCGCCGTTGTACTGCAGGATGGTGAAGGCCAGGGGTGCCTTACCGTGGGGTAGAACCAGAATCTCGAGTCCGTTGGAAAGTGTCGAGGAGACCAAGCCAGAGAGGTCGGGTAGCACCAATGCGTCCGCTACTTCATCGTTACCAATGAGGATGTCGGAGGGCGCTAACGTTCCAGGAAGAAGGGCGCCGTGGAACGAGGCGGATGGCGTCAGGGGGACGCGTTCGGACCAAGGAACGGGGTTGAGCACCACCGTGGTGGCCAACGTACCTTGTAGCCAGGTCTCGGCGAAACGGACGATTTCGCTTGGTTCGATACTGTTGGCCTGCTGGATTTGCTCGGCAGTGAAGTCGACCGAGCCAGTGGCGTGAACGTTGCGGGCCATGCTTGAAGCGCGGACGTTGAGGTCATCGAGGTTCAGCAACAACCCTTTAATCGTGGCCTCTTTGGCCTGCTGGGTGCTCACCATTCGCATCTGCATCTGCTCGGGGTCCCACAGGTTGGCCGTGTAGCTGGTGAGGCGATCGGCCAGATTGTCCATGTTTACGGTGCTGTCGCGACCGTAAGCGTAGCAGACGATGTAGCTGCGATGCATACCATTTGTGGCTACACAGCCCAAGAGTGGACCGCCGGTTGCTGGGTCCTTTCGGACTTCGAAGAGCTGGCCCATCTCGTTGGCCGTCGATTGATGGAGCGCCTGTGCGGTGACCTTGGCCAAGGCATTGCCATGTGCATCGCTGGGTGGGATCTGCCAGGCCGAGACTGCTACAGGGGTGGCAATGAGGCCTAGCCCCGGTAAAGGACCTCGGTTGACCGGGTTAGTGGGTTCGATGGGGTCGCCTATTCTGGCGCCCGGTGCATCGATCATCTCGATCGTCTTCTCCGGATCGTTGGGATCCATCATCCAATGAAGGGTGTGGGCCGGATTGTCGATGTCCGGGTTGGCGATGCCTTGGCGAAGAAACTTCTGGACGTGGTCTTCAGTGGTGCCGGTGGCCTCCGGGTGCAGAACACTGGGCGTAAAGTGCTCGAAGATGGCAGAGGTGACGTCATCTGGTGTGATGTTGCCCACAACCGCGATGGTCACGTTGTCAGGGATATAGTTTACGTCGGCGTAGGCCTTTAGGTCGGCTATTGTCACATTGGCGACTTGCTTCAATGGGTCGGCGGCTTGGGCGGCGAATAGCGGATCGTCGGTGCCGTGTAGTCCCTGGAATATAAATCGCCAAGCGGGACGCCAGCGACCGATGCCGTGGTAGAGCGGCTCGATCAACATGATCTGACGTTCGGCTTGGAGGTGTTCTTCGCCCACGCCTTCGAGGGGGTTGGACAGGGTGCGTCCGATGCCGTCAATGAGCACGTTGAGGTTGCGGGGCGTTCCAGTGACCGTGTAGGTTGTGGCGTCCATGGTTACATCGCCGTCGTGGTCGACACCTGCGCCGTAGTAGGCATTGAGCACGGAGAGTTCGTCTTCGCCGTGTGCGTGAAAGCTCAGATGTTGAAGCAGGTGGGCCGTGCCGGCTTTTCCCGCCTGATCAGCCAGTCCGCCGCCACCGATGATGGCGGAGACCACAACCGTTGGGCTGGAAGTATCCGGCTGAATCAGCAGACGGAGCCCGCTGGGGAACGTGTACGAGTGGGTTTGCAGGTTGAACGTAGGGACCTTGGGCTGCAGTTCGGGGCGCTTGGCCTCTTGAGCGAATACAGGTTGGAGCCACAGGGCGGCGATTAGCGTAATCATTTTAGGCCTCGGGGTTGCTCTTTGGCGCGCCAAGTTAGCATGTTT
>JAACDH010000355.1 GCA_009936995.1 Rhodobacterales bacterium | reverse complement strand
CCCGGCGACACGATCGCCCTTCAGTTCGAAAATGTGGACGGTTTTCCCACACTGCGAGCCATCGCCGAAACAGGACTCCAACCACTTCCCACCGGCACAACGGCAGGAGGAGACCCCCTCATCGGAACGGTCGTCCGCGTTGACGGCAGCCGGGTCACCGTTGACCACGAGGCCATCCCAGGGGTCATGGGGCCTATGGTCATGCCTTTCATCACGTTGCCAAGTGAGGCCGCAGCGGTTCATCCCGGCGACAAAATCGTCGGCACCCTCATCCGGTCAACGTTCGGTTTCCGACTCGTCGATCTCACCACCACAGGCACCGCCGATGTCGCGCTGCGCGATGACATCCCCGCCCTCAAGCAAGGCGAATCGCTGCCCGCAATGCAGGTCCCCTTAGAGAATGGGACGACCTGGGCCATAGGCGAAGGTCAAGGGGTCCCCACCGTCGTCACCTTTCTGTACACCCGGTGTCCGGACCCCAACTTCTGCCCGCTCCTGGCCAGCCGGCTCCAGGCGCTCCAAGCTCAGCTTCGACCCGGGTTCGCACGTATCATCGCCATCACAATCGACCCCGAGAACGACGTCGCTCCCGTCCTTCAACGCTACGGCGACCTGGTGGGCGCCAACCCCGAAATTTGGCACTTCGGTCGGCTGCCTCCGGTACAGCTTCAGCAGCTGGCTATGTTCGCCGGCATGTCGGTGACCGTGCGAGACGGCAAGATCAGCCACCTGCTGCGCATGATGGTCTTCGACAAAAATGGACGATTAGTCGAGAACTACACCGATAATGACTGGGACCTAGAACGCGTTATCCGCCAGCTAAATCAGGCCACCCAGAAATAAAATTCGCCGCACCGGGGCCCAAAAGCGACACCGTGAGCCAAGCCCTAATGGCGACGCCTGCGTCCAGAAACTCCCTCAAAAATTTTCCTCCGGTAGATGCTCCAGGGGAGCCATGCGGGGTCTTCGGTTGGGAGATGGAATTCACCCCGAGGTAGCGTATTGCGACTCGCTTCCGCTATCTTGGAAAACCAGGGGCATCTACACACAACCAACCGCGCACCCACAGACGCGCGAAGGAGCCGTTGTGAGACTATTCTTACCCAGCCTGGTGGTCCCGCTCGTAATGACGGCCTGCAGCACCGAGTCGAGTCTAGGCGCCAGGGCCGCCCAAGACTACTCGAGCACAGCCACCACCTTTTGGAGCGGCGGCGACGCAGCCGAAACCGGAACCACGGATTTACCAGGTGAAATCGAAGATGACTTCCTCGCCATGCGCCCCGCTCAGACTGAGGCCTACGTGTTTGTCGCCAACCCCAATCGAGACACGCTCTCCCGGATTGAGGTGGCCACGCTAGCGGTCCAAACAACCCAAGTCGGCGTGGACCCTCGGCTGGTTCAAACCACTCCCGACAACACCACGGCGGTGGTCTTCAACCGGGGCGACGACACGATCAGCCTGATCGACGTCGAGACCCTGGACGAAACCGTGGTTTCAGTCCGTGAAGACTTCAACAGCATGAAACTGTCGCCGGATGGCCGATACGCCGTTCTCTGGCACGATCTCGACGCCGAGCGCGCCGATGACCCGCCCGCCCAAGGCCTGCAGTCCTTCAACGAGGCCAGCTTCGTAGACCTGACCACGGGCGACCACTTCGCCATGGCCGTCGGCTTCAATCCCCGCGACGTGGTCTTCGCCGCCAACGGCGACATCGCGGCGGTCGTCAGCGACGGCTACTTGGCCACGGTCGACCTCAATACCCAGCCGCTGCTCCCCAGCCTCATCACCCTCACCACCGCACTCGAGCCGCCCGAGGCCGAAGAAGTGGTGGTAGCCCCCGACGGCCACTGGGCCTTTGTCCGCCAACTGGGCACCACCGAAGTGCTTGTGGTCGACCTTATCAACGAGCAAGTCGACGCCATCCCAGTGGGCGACAACCCCACCGACCTCGACCTCTCGCCCGACGGAACCGAAGCCGTAGTCCTGTGCCGCGGCAGCCACGAGCTGTGGGTCCTTCAGGTAGACGATCCCATGGCCGCACCGGTCGTACACACCCTGCCTACCTTGGCCCCATTCGGTTCCTTAATCTTCGATCCCACCGGCAGTCTGGCCATCGTCTACACCACCGCCTCACTTGTCGACCAATACGTCAGCTGGGACCGGTCCGACGACAGCTTCCAGGTCCACGGACTGGTAAAGCCCGTGCAGACCATGGCAATTACCCCAGATGGCGGCGCGATGATGGCATTCCACACGCTGTCTGACGCCCCAGACACGCCCGTCGACAGTCCCTTCCTCGGAAGCTGGGCGCTGACACTCATCGACCTAGGCGATTTCCGCACAAATCCCCTTCGACTGCCCGCCGAACCGGTGGGCTACAGCATGTCGGACGATGGCACTTACGCCTACTTCGGCATGATCGGCGAGCAGTACCTTGAGGTGGTCGACTTCAACACCCTGCTGCACGAGCAGATCGAGCTGCGCAGCGACCCCGTCTATGTGGGCGTGTTGCCCGACCTCAACCTCGACGACGACCTGCATCCACACGCATGGATCAGCCAGGACCACGACTTGGGTCGCATCAGCTTCTACGACCCCAACGACATGAGCCTTGAGACCATCACCGGCTTCGAACTCAACTCTGGCATCGAGTAATGACGCCCGTGTCGCGATCCCACCGCCGGTTCGACCCAGGTCAGATACTTCTCCTCCCCGCGTCGTACTTAATACCTACACTTCTCGAAATACCCTATAATTGGCATGCCCTCTGCAAGAATGCGACTTGAATTCACCTGGAGCCCGCATGCATCGGCCCTTTCTACTACCAAGCCTCTCCATTGCCATCGGACTGCTAGTCGGCTGCGGAGGGAGCTCACAGACTTCCGACAAAAGCGCCGCCAGCGAGAACTTTGGAAGCGACGCCACCAATTCCTGGGTGACCACCGACACCGGCAGCATCCCACCCGAGGAAGAAGATGACGCCTTCTTCAAGCTTCCTCCTGCACAAACTCCCGACTACGTTTTCGTGGCCAACCCCACGCGCAACACCGTCACCCGGGTGAACGTGCAGACCCTGGCCGTCGACACCAGCCAGGTGGGCATCAATCCCCAGCTGGTCCAAACCACCGACGACTACCAAACAGCCGTCGTGTTCAACAGCGGCGAGGACAGCGTCAGCATCCTCGATATCGACACCATGGCGCAGTCTATCGTCCCTGTGCGCGACAACATGAACGCCATGCGCCTGTCACCGGGCGGCCAATACGCGGTCTTGTGGCACGACGCCGACGCCGAGTCGCCGGACGAATCGGCAGCGGGAGGCCTGCAGTCCTTCAACGAGGCCAGCTTCGTCGATCTGGACAGCGGTGCCCACTTCCCGATGGCCGTCGGCTTCAACCCCCGCGACGTCATGTTCAGCGCCAGCGGAGAGGTCGCCGTGGTGGTCTCCGACGAGTACCTGGCCATCGTCCAACTCGATACGCAACCGCTGGTCCCTAGCCTGATCCGACTCACCGACGAGATCGACCCGCCCGAAGCCGAAGAGGTCGTGGTCACCCCAGACGGTCGCTACGCCTTCGTCCGCCAGTTCGGTGCCGACGAAGTGCTCGTTGTCGACTTGGTCTTCGAACTGCTCGCCAGCATTCCCGTGGGCCTGAATCCCACCGATCTCGACTTGTCTCCCGACGGAACCCAGGTGGTCGTCGTCTCGCGGGCGGTCAACGAGATCTGGGTCATCGAAGTCGCCGACCCCTTCCTGCCACCCAACGTCGTCTCCGTGCCGGGCGAGCTCAACCTGGGCGCACTTCAGCTCGATAGCACCGGCGCTATCGGTGTTCTGTACACCACCTCGGCGCCGGTCGACCGCTACGCCGTTTGGGACCGCGCCACCGACGAAGTGGTGCTGCATGCACTGATCAAGCCGGTCGACAACCTGACCATTACCCCCAATGGCTCGGCGATGTTGGTTTTCCACACCAAGTCCGACACGCCCGAAGCCGACCCATTCGGACCGTTTTTCGACAGTTGGGCGCTCACCGCCATCGACCTCGAAGACTTCAGAAATAACCCACTGAAGCTGCCCGCAGAGCCCATCGGATTCGCCAACAGCGCCGAGGGCGACGCCGGCTACTTCATCATGGACAATGAGCACTACCTTGAGCGCCTCGACTACACCACGCTCTTGCACGACGAAATCCCACTCAAATCACCGCCCGTATTTGTCGGTGTTTTACCAGACTTATCACCCACCGACGGAATCGAGTCCTTCGCCTGGGTCAGCCAGGAACACGACCTCGGTCGCATCAGCTTTTACGACCCCCAAAGAGCGTCTCTAGAGACCATCACCGGGTTTGAACTCAACTCCGAAATCGAGAACTGAGATGTCACACACACCGATTATTCTTGTCCTAATGCTGGCCGGTTGCGCTGGTTGGAACAACCTTCCCGACCAGAGTAACACATACCTGAACGCGCCGTTATGGCAGCCCGATCAGGCGGTCCCGTCCATCCACGGGGTGTATGTGCCGCTTCCACATAGCGGCGGCCTCGCCTTGGTTTCCCCAGATGGCCCCGATGGTCAGGCGGACCGAATCTCCATGGGCGAAGGGGCCCTCAGTCGCCTCACCGCGTCGCCCTCAGGCGAGACCGTCGTCGCCTTCATCGAGCGCTACCGCTGTGAAGAAGACCCCGACGAAAAGAAGGCCCCGGAAGTCATCGAGGACTGCCCCGCTGACCGCCTTCAAGTCGAGACCGAGCTCGACGTCATCGAGGGGACCCAGATCACCAATACCATCTCGCTATCCGGTACTTTTAACGCAATTTCCTACGCCGAAGACAACAGGTTCGCCGTTGCATACCTCGACTTCAACGACCCCGAGCTTCAGCTCGACGGCGTCGTAAACCTCACCTCGGTGGTGGTGCTCGACCTCGAGCGCAACAGCTCCACGCCTGTCTCCGTTGGCTTCGCCGCCGACCAAGTGCTGTTTGTCCAAGGAGCAGACGGCAACGCGCAGCAAGCGGTGGTGCT
>JAACDH010000354.1 GCA_009936995.1 Rhodobacterales bacterium | reverse complement strand
TTTGCCGGCCTATTTGGACTGCTCGAACGTCGCGGCTACACCCCCGAGAACACACTCTTCGTCCTGCTAAGCGACCACGGCGAGGGGCTCGGCTTCCCCGAGCACCACGGGAAAGCACATGGGCGGAATCTTTATCCGACGTCGGTGCGAGCGATGTGGGCCATGGTGGGTCCCGGCGTACCCAAAGGCACGCGGATAAAGGGCGTGGTCTCCCAAGTTGACGTGCTGCCAACTGTGTTGGGCCTTGCGGGGATCGACGCGGCCGAAACCCCTGGATTTGACCAGTCTTTGTCCTTGGGAACCGGACAATCTGCGCGGAAATATGCGTACAGCGACACCTGGTTCCTCAACGTTCAGCGATCGGCCGAGTACACCACGGAGGTGGCCTGTCAGCAAGACTTTGCGGCCCATCGGACCGATGACGAGTTGACCGGCTGCTTCGATCGTGATGTGGATTCAAATCATGTGAATCCCTTGGAACTTCCTGGACCTCAGCGGCGACTGAAGGACTGGCATGTGGCGCGGGTGGCGGAGTTTCTTGCCTCGGAGCACAGGGGAACGGAGCAGCCGGACGAGGCTGTGCTGAAGCAGCTGGAAGCCATGGGATACACCGAGCGTTGATCAGTCTCACCGGGCTTCATCTCGGAGATCGTCTGGCAGCGGAGGCACCACGGTGAGGGTGATTCCCGTCTTGTTGGGGTGCGCCAAGTAGCCGTTTTGCCCCTCGATGTGCAGCTTGTCGAGCCAAAGCCGTTTGGATTTTTGGTGCTTGGAGGAGCGGTCGGGAATGTCGCGCCAAGTCATGTCGCTGTGAAGGGTGATCTTCGGCCTGCTATGGATGTCTTCAAGAGAGAGTACGGGGCTGCCGATGGGCGTGGCTTGGGGCGATGTGCTGGTGGCCATCAGTCTGAAGTGCACAGATGGATGTAGGCGTTTGACCCACTTCAGGACGGTGTGAGAGTTGGCGGTAGTAGTGGAGAGCGCCAGCCAGACGGTGGCCGGTTCTTGCACCTGTTTGATCTCGATGTTGAGGGCGTAGATGAGGTCGTTGGCCTTGAACTGACCCTTGAGGGCACCGTGGTCGAGGCCGCGAAGTGCAGGGGAGTTGGCTAGCAGGGCCCACAGCAACACGCCAATCAGCGGCAGACCCACCGTACGGCTGAGCGCGCCGCGGGCAGCGAATTCGCGGGCCATCCAGGCGAGGAGCAGTGCGTAGGGCGGAAGCATGGCGTACCCCAGTCGCCAGAACCAGTTTCCCGAGATCACAAAGAGCGCAACGGAGCCGCCAATCCACATCAGGAGCAAAGCGGGCAGGGCATCTTGGCGCTGTCGGAGCCGCACGATCGAGGCGATGGCTACCACGACCATGCAGAGCGCTGCAAAACCGATGAACAAACTTCCACCTGGCACGGTGGACCACCAGGCGACGTCTCCGCTGGCCGAGGTGGGGTTTACCAGGTACCGCACACTTGCGAACACGATGGAGAATGGCTCGACCGGATCCATCTCGCGGAGGACGTTTTGGCCGCGTCTTGCGTGGGCGAAGTAGTGCTTCTTGTAGCCCCCCATGTGGCCCAAGAAGTAGATTCGCATCGCGATAGCGGCGAGCAGGATCCCAGCCGGGACCAGGCTTTGCTTGAGGCGGGTGCGGGTGTCTTGGGGCCAGAGCAGGGCCACGAGGGGCATCCACACCGCGGTCACCACCGCCACCTCATTCGAGAGCACGGCTGCGCTGAGCAGTACGCCGCTCAGGCCCAGCCAGCGAGCACCGTGAGGTGCCCTAACCGCGCGAATCCAGCAGATGACGGCCGTGGTGCTGAAGACCGACGCGAGGAGGTAGCTGCGACGTGCCAAGTGTGGCACCACGTTCTCGGACGCGGGATGCGCGAAGCAAATTAACAACGCGAGGAGGCCCCACGGTTTGGATTTGGGGGCGACCGTGGCCCACAGACCGAACACCGATAGGCCGGCGGTGACGTGAAGCGTCATGTCGGTGAGTCGATAGCCCCAGGGTTGCCAGCCGGTGAGCAGGCTGTTGAGGGTGAATGAACCGGCGGCGACGGGGCGATAGCCGACGAAGTGGCGGGAGCTAAAGACCCAGGTAAACCATGCCTGGTTATCTAGGTTGGAGGCAGAGACCCAGGTGTTGGCGTCGGCACCCCGGGGAAAGTGGTCCCAGAGGTCGAGGTAAGGCAACAGGCCGGCCCATAGCGTGAGGAGAAGCACAGAGATGACGAGGCACGTGGTCTTTCCACGACTACTCCACATACCCGAGGGCCTCGAGCTGGGCGTGGGTGCTGCCGATGGCGAATGGGGCGTCCGTGGTGTCCGCCCAGGCTTCGTACTCGGCGAATCGGACGCTGTGCCATTCGGATAGGACGGACGTGAGTCTTGGGTTGGTGTTGGGCTGGGTCCAGTCGGGGTCTGTGCGCCGGTCGAAACAGCCGTCCTTGTACACGCTGTCACGCATGGCCTTACTGCCGAAGTCATGTTGGCAGGCCTCGTTTTCGGTGATGACCGCTGAGCGACGGGCGCCGAAATACCAAGTGGACGTAAACGCATGGGTGCGGTCGGTCTTCGAGGCGTTGGACTGGGTGAGCGTCGACCAATCTCGACCAGGTAGGTCTGCGTCGATGGGTTGTTCAAGGAGGCCGAGCAAGGTAGGGGTTACGTCGAGATGGCTCGCAATACCGGCGATTCGGTGTGGGACAACACCGGGTCCACGGATGAGCCAGGGCACCGACGTGAGGCTGCGGTACAGGACTCGGCCATGTTGGCCACGGTGGTGCTCGGGCATGGACAGACCCTCGCCGTGGTCCGTGACCAGCACGAGGTAGGTGTTTTCCGGTGAAAATCCTCGGGCGCGCAGGCCCTCGTCGAGGTCGGACAGGGCTTGGTCGACGCGGGCAACGCCGGCCCGGTAGTTCGCCAGTCGTTCGGGGACCCCTGGGGAGCGCTGAGCGTCGATCTCGGGGAACGGGACATTCAGCGGTGTGTGGGGGTCGATGAGCACCAGACGTAGGTAGAACGGGGCGTCTGCCGGGCGGCCGTCGAGCAGGTCGAGTCCCAGCTGGACTACCTCGGTGCCCGGGATCTTGTTGCGCTTGGCGAAGCCAGCGCTGGCGGTGTCCCGGTAGGCGGTGAAGCCCTGAGCCAGACCATAGGTGGTGTTCAGGTGTGGATTTGCTGTGACGCCTGCCGTGAACCACCCGGCGTTGCTCAGGCGCTCGGCGAGGGTCTCTGCCTGTGGAGAGAGCACCCGCTGGCTGTGGTGTACGCCGGGTTCAATCATGCCCACCGATGCCGCCTGGAAGCCGGTGAACAGGGCGGTGCTGGACTCCTTCGTCCACGAAGAACTCGACACCAGATCCTCGAAGACTACGCCGTCCTGTGCCATTTGGGTCATGAATGGCGTGAGCGCTTGGGGACCGCCATAAGGCGAGAGCTGGTCGCGGCGGAGCGTGCAGCCCATCACCACTACGAGGTTCTTTGGCGAAGCGGAGGTCTGCACCTGTGCGACGGCGGGTGTCGAAGGTCGGCTGTCCACCGCGATGCCTACGATGACCGACACC
>JAACDH010000353.1 GCA_009936995.1 Rhodobacterales bacterium | reverse complement strand
CCGCCGCCACGTCCGCCGCCACGTCCGCCGCCACGTCCGCCGCCACGTCCGCCGCCACGTCCGCCGCCACGTCCGCCACGGTCATTGGCTTCGTTGACGCGGATGGCACGACCGTCCAACTGTGCGCCGTCCATCTGTGCGACGGCCTCTTCGCCTGCCGCGTCGTCGTCGAATGTGACGAAGCCGAAGCCGCGGGAGCGACCTGTTTCGCGATCAGAGATCACCTTGGCTTCGGACACGGTGCCGAAGGCCGCAAATGCGGCGTGGAGAGATTCATCATTCGTTGCCCATGCAAGGCCACCTACAAACAGCTTCTTCGACATTGGGTCGTCCTCTTCTTATTCACCAATTGAGAAGTAGCAGGTAATACGATCGGGTGCCCGAATGATCCTCATTCTGATAAATCCAGATCGCGCTGGTTGAACTCATCTGTTCGAGGGTTGTGAGTTGGGGTTTTCGTCCACTTTAGGAGGTGAGAAGATGTCTACACCCACCGCCAATACCCAGCTCGCCCTTCAGTCTCTAGACGACGCCCTGTCTCTGGTCGCTGATCGACGCTCTGTGCCCAGAAGTTTGGTGCGCGCAGATGCCGCTGACTGGGTGAACCGTTGGTGGGTGGAACACGAGAGCAACGAAGAACGCAGCTTCCCGTTGCCGGTAGTGGCGCAGTTGGTTGGGCAAAACGCTGCTCTTTACGGGGTCTGGCACCGCGTCGGGCCCGATGAAGCGTCCGGCGCGGGTTTTTTAGCCCTTCATCGAGTCGCGATTCGCGAGGCTCGCGGGAACGTGGAGCGTGGCACCGAAGCGGCGAGCGAAACGTACTTGGATGTTCGCGAACGCCTTGAGGCGACGGTCGATCGCGCTCAACGCGGTCGTTCTCTCGCCGATTTCTCGAAGCCCAGCGCAAACGGCGAGCAGAATGTGCAGCGGTACCACAGCATTCAAGCTCGGCTGCGTCTGCAGGGAAAGTGGACTCGTAATCGGGTCCAAGAGGCCTACGAAGATACGCGACAAGGTCAAGAGCACGCGGCCTACCGGCAGGTCGAAGCTCGTACCTACACCGTTCCGGTACACTTCGCGGCGTGGTGGACGCTCATCGACACCAAACACAAGCAAACCCGAGACGGTCGCATCAAGGGCGAGGCGTGGTGGTGGCAGATGCTGCTGCATGCGCTCGATGTGGTGAAGTTGGGCGAGCTGGGATCCGATCGAAACGATCCGACCGAAGCGTTGATGCGTATGCGGCTGCGCTTTGCGGTCACCCAGGGCATGGCCAGTTGGCTCCGTGTTTGGGCCAAACAACATGTGTACTGGCGACAACTCTCGTTCGGGCTTCCCGATCCCGAGCACGTTGCTGCCCGAGAGACAATGAATCAAGCGCTGGTTCAGATTCGGCCTGCGCTCGAACGGTGCCTTGAGCTGCTCGATTCAAGTGATCGCGAGCGCCGCGCCCTTCGTGGCACCCTGATCCGTGGAGAGAACGTGCGAACCAGCATTCGTCATATGAGTGGAACCGACAACGAGTCCCGATCCCAGCGCTTCTTGTACTTGGGTGAGGCACTGGGCCGGGCGGCTGCCGACGACCTGGATGGCGGCAACGGTGGAATTGGGGTTCACGGCGGTGGTGGTGGTAGCGGTCATCATCAGCATGCCACCTCGATCATGGCGAGGATGGCCACGGGTGCGCCGCCCTCTATCGAGGACATTCAGCTCCTTCGGACGGCAGTGGCGGACTGTAATCACTGTCGCGCACACTGGGGCGCCGAGGTGGACGCCGAGCCGTACCTGCACGCTGCTGCAAAAAAACCTGTGGTGGATAAACCACGTGTCCGTGCAACCCAGTGGGCGGGCGTCGGTGGCCTGATGATGGTGGCCGCTGCGGCGATGCTGTGGTTGGCGGCTCCCACACCGTCCGATGTGCAGTTGCGGGGAGCCGCGGCCGATCCAACGGTGCACTTCGACCTCTACGTGGTGCCGGCCGGCGGCAAAGCAAGCCAACGCTTCGACCAGTCGCGAATCTACGATGCCGGAGATACGGTCTACTTCCGTGTGTCTGCAGACAGTGCGGGTCTGGTGCGCGTCTGGGTAGACGGCCCCGAGGGCTTCGAGACCTTGGCGTCGCAACCGGTAAACAGCCATCCGCAGAACGTGGGCGGCGACTCCGAGGCCGTCTGGTACCAGTTCGAGCAGCCAGGCCGTTACATCTTCAGTGCCTCCACATCGGAGGACGATTCCTGTAATGCGCCCAGCTGTGCACAAACCGAGGTGGAGGTCCGCTAATTTTGTCGCTCTACTGGCTCTTAGGACTGACCACTTCCGCATTCGCGGGAGCAGGCACGGGTCCGCCTCCAGTGGGTCTCGACCAGGTGGCGGAGCCCCGCAAAGTGGCCCTGGTGGTCGGGCTAGATAGCTACAAGGCAGACGACTCGCTTCACGATCTCCGGTACGCGGCCGCCGACGCCTCGGCCATGGCGGCGCTACTCGAAGACCAAGGTTACGACGTGGTCCGTCTGCTTGACGCGGCGACCCCAGAGGGCTTCCAGATCGCCTTTTCCGAGGCCACCGCCTCTCTGCAGCACCAAGACTTGTTCTTGATGTACTTCGCGGGGCATGCACAGCTTGAACCCGGCGGCGGCGCTCACGCTCTACACCTGTTGTTCTCTGATGACCAATCCGCTGAGTCCGGCGCAGGATTGGCCACCGACGACCTCGCCGATCAGGTCGGGGAGCTTCCGGTGGCCCACCGCGTAGTCATCCTCGACACCTGTTACTCCGAGCGAACGCAACAGCTGCTGGCCACCCTCCGAGGCGCGCCCCAAGTCTTGGTGCCCGATGTTGGTCGCTTCGATGCTTGGGTGTACTCCGCGGCGCCACGTCAATCGGCTCAAGAAGACGCTTCGTTGGGGCACGGCGTGTTCACGTACTACCTGCTTGAGGCCCTTCGCGGTGGGGCCGATGTCGACGGAAATGGCAGCGTGGGCGTGCTAGAGGCCTACAACTGGGTCGGTTATCGAACGGCCGAGCACACGGGCGGCGCTCAGGTCCCCAGGCTCGAAGAAACCCGTGTTGGTTGGGACGACCTTCCGCTCACAGTCACCGGCGAGTCCCGTGCGCCTCAGTTCGCGGTGGTGCCCTGGTACGAGCAGGTCATGCCTGGCGCCCAGGTGTGGATAGACGGACTCACTCGCGGTCCTGGGGCCATCGCGCCGGGAAGTCATCAAGTGGTGGTGCGGCAAGGTGGCGAAGTCGTTCTTAAACGTCGACTTCAGGTCCGGAAGGGCGAGGTGCTGGCATGGGAGCGCTGGGTCGACGAAGCGGGTGCACAGGGCATGATCGGTGCTGGTGGTGCTTGGGCGTCACCGCAAGACCGAGTGCCCGCATGGTCCGGTAGCGTTGTGGGCTGGGTGCAGCCGAGATCTAAGGTGCTGTGGCGCCCCACGCTGGGCGGTATGGCCAGCCTTGGCCGAGGCGCCGCGGCCGAACAAGATCGACTCGAGGCGGGTGTCGCTGAAGTGCGCGTGGGGCTGTGGGGGCAACCCAAACCCTGGCTTTACGCCGGTCCGGTGGCAGGCGCCGGACTCACCTGGCGTGTGCTCGACTCTGGCATGCAGAGTGCGCCCTTGGTGAGCGCGGGATGGCACCTAGACGCGCGTAGCAAACAGCTCTGGTTGGGACTTGATGGTGGTGCGCGATCCTGGGCCGTCGACGGCGTGTGGGGCCTGCAACCCTATGCTGGCGTCACCGCAGGTATGCGGTTGCGATAGCCCTTGTGGCCGTTGGCCGGATAGGGTTCTCTCATGTTCGGTTCACCGGTCACCTCACATCGCCTATTTTCGCTCCTAATCGCGGGCGGACTGTGGACGGGTTGTGTGCCGTGGTCAGACTCCGACCTCGACGGTGACGGCTGGGCCACCGAAGACGGCGACTGCGACGATGGCGATGACGCCGTACATCCCTCTGTCGCCGATGGTGAAGGTGACGGTATCGATCGCAACTGTGATGGCCACGATGGCATCGACCAAGACGGTGATGGCGAAGCCTCCCGAGCCAGCGGTGGTGTGGACTGCGACGACCGCGTGTTCGCCGTCAACACCGCCGCTGTCGAGCTGTGCAACGGCATCGACGACGACTGCGACGACTTGGTCGACATAGAGGCCGAGGACGCGCAGTCCTTCTGGCGGGATGAAGACGGCGACAGCTACGGCACCGGCGATCCTGAACACCAGTGTTCTCCCTTGGGCGCGAGTTGGATCGACCGCGACGGAGACTGCGACGACTCCCACGCCGTGGTCCATCCGATGGCCGTCGAAGCCTGCGCCTACGACTTCGACTGCGATGGCCTCACTGTGCCCTGCGCGCCCTTGCTCGGACCGCTGAGTCCAACAGACGGCCTGTCGTTCGACGGCCTCGTGGCTGGCAGCGAGGCCGGTTGGTCTGTGGCCGTGGTCGGCGACGTCGATGGCGATGGACATGTCGATCTGGCCATCGGCGCGCCAGCAGCGGACCTCACCTGGATTGTCCGAGGACCGATCGCCCAGGGCTTCAGTCTGGCCAACGCCATGAAGATTGTGGGGCCGTCCGGCGCCCGTTCAGGGGTCGCCGTCGACGGCTTGGGCGACGTCGACGACGACGGCTTCGACGACCTAGTCATCGGCGCTGAATTCGACGATGCGGGCGGTGAAAACGCTGGGGCCGCCTGGCTGGTGCACGGTCCCATCACCAACAGCCTGTCTCTGGCCACGTCTGCCCATCAGCTGATCGGCGCAACGTCGGGGTCCCATGCCGGACATGCCGTCGCCGGCGTTTACGACGCCGACGGCGACGGTCGACGAGATGTGCTCATCGGAGCCTGGTCTGCGGGCGGAGGTGGCGCGGCCTATCTGATGCCCGCCGACACGGTGTTTAACGTCAACATGGGCTCGGCTACGGTCATCTGCGAGGGCACCATGGGTGAGGGGGCGGGCTGGTCCGTGGCCAGCGGCGACCTAGACGGCGACGGTCTCTCTGACTCGGTGATCGGTGCGCCGTATAATGGCGCTGGCTCAGCCTATGTTTCCCTTGGCAGAGTGGGTGTGCCGGGAGCCACCATTCTGCTGGCTAATTCCGACACCGCCATCCGGGGGGGCGACGTAGGCGATCGCACAGGGTGGGCGCTGGCGGGTGGTGACGCCAACGGCGATGGCACGGACGACCTGT
>JAACDH010000048.1 GCA_009936995.1 Rhodobacterales bacterium | reverse complement strand
TCTGTTGATGTGAAACCACCAAGGCTTCGGAGCGAGAGACCAGGGCCGGGGTGGAAGACCAGGAGATGGCATGACCCAGCTCGTGCAGCAACACCCCGAGGGACGCCGGGCGTGGGGCCCACGGTGTGCCCGAGAAGCGCGCGCTGTTGATGAATGCGTCGTCGTAGACCTCGATCCGGCTGCCCTGTCGGTCGGCGTTGTACGTGGCTTGCAGCTGCCCGCCGCCGGGATTGTTGATGCGGGCCCGCACGAATTCGGTCGGGTTTCGCCGCCGCACATAGGGAAGCCCGTTGATCACGGCGCGCTCTTCGGCCGACAGCAGCGTCAGGGCGCGCTCGAGTAGGCCAAGGGCTTGAGGTTCCCAGGGACGATCGACTTCGCGGAGCTCGCCAACCCCGAAGTCGGCGACCAGGACCTCTGCGGAGGGGCCGTTGGGAAATAGATTCTTCGGCGCAGGCCCCGAGGCGACGCGCAGCTCGCGTTGCACGTTCCACCAGACGGTGACCGGGATGGCGGGGCCGTTGACGGTGACCATTAAATCTGCCTCTGCGCCCAGCTTATCGTGGCTGATTACGATTAGGCAGGCCAGGGTCTCTTCGGCGGTCAGCTTGGGCACCTTCTCGTGAACCAAGCTGCCATCTTGGTTGCGTCGAGCCAGCTTGCGAATGCCTTTCTCGCTCATCGCCGCGCTGAGGGTAGCGTGGAGAACCTCGAGGTTCGGGTCGTCGTGGTTGATTTCGAGGACCAGTTCCCGGGTCTCGATAAAACGCACGGGCTCGGCGATCGCCAATCCCATCCACAACATCCACATGTACGCTCCTTTAGTAGGCTGCTGCGCCACCCTTTGGCTCGAAGCTGCTCATCCAAACGGTCTGGACCTCGGAGAGCTTCTGCAATTGCATGGGGCTCGCGGCGGTGGACGCGCCGCCGGCTCGGAGCACGCGGCGCATGACGCGGGCGGCTTCGACATCGACCTCCTTGCGATTCAGCTCGGCGCTGGCGCCGCCCAAGTACAGGCCATCTACGTCGTCGTGTTTGCTGGCGACGGCGAGCAGCTCGGCGACATCGCCCGTGAGCACGTTGACGACGCCCCCGGGCCAGTCGCTGGTGGCTAGACACTCGGCTAACGCTAGGGCGGTCTCGGCGAGCGCGAGGGGCACAATGAGGAGGGTTCCGTTGCCCATGACCGCGGAAGCACAGATGGCCTCGGTCATGCCCAGCAGTCCGTCGGCGGGATCGGGGATGGCGACCACAACACCGAGCGGGCGAATCTTCGAGTAGTTGACGAAGGTGTTCGAGACGGGGTTCAGGGAGGACAGCACCGCGGTGATCTTGTCGGACCAGCCCGCGTGGTGAACCGCGCGGTCGATGGCGGCGAAGCGGTCGGCGTCTGAAGTGGCCATTCCACCACTGCGACACTCCATCAGCTCGCCCAGTCTGTAGAGGACTTGGCCGCGATTATACGCCGTTCGACCGGCCCAAGCGGCTTGTGCTTTACGGGCGATGCCGACGGCATCTCGGAGGTCTTTTCGGCTGGCTTTGGCGACATTGATCATGGAGCCGTCCACGGACTTGATGGGTGCGGTACGGCCGGACTCGGAGCGTGGGAACTTGCCTCCGATGTACAGCTTGAGGGTCTTCTGGATGCTAAGTCGAGACATTAGTTTGTCTCCAAGTAGGGCCACAGACCTGCGATACCGCCCTCACGGCCGAAGCCAGAGTGGCGCACACCGCCGAAGGGCGAGGCGGGGTCGAAGAGGTTGTAGCCATTGGCCCATACGATTCCGGCGTTCAGGGCGTGCGCGACGCTGAAGAGCTTGCTGGTTTTCTCTGACCAAACCCCTGCTGCCAGGCCGTATTCCGAGTCGTTGGCCTTCTTAATGGCTTCGTCGGGGGTGCGGAAGGTGAGCACAGACAGCACGGGACCGAAGATCTCCTCGCGGACCACGGTGTCGGTCTGGTTGACGCCGGTGAGGATGGTGGGCGGGATGAACAGGCCGGTCTCGGGGGTGGCACAGGCCGCTCCCTGCCAGAAGTTAGCGCCTTCTTTTTTACCGATATCGATGTACCGCTGGATGGTGTCGAACTGACCTTGGCTGTTGATCGCGCCGATGTCTGTGTTCTT
>JAACDH010000352.1 GCA_009936995.1 Rhodobacterales bacterium | reverse complement strand
GAGTCGTTGATCGGTCCGGTAGACCAGGCCTTCGAGGCCGCTGTGGCGGCCGGCGCCTATGGGGCAGTGGTGAGTGGCAGCGGCAGCACGCTCGCCGCTTTGGTGCCCAATCACGTCGACGTGAATTCGGTGGCCGAGGCCATGGCGAAACCCTTTCGCGCCCAGGGCAGTGCGTGTCGCTGCGTGGCCACTCGGCCGGTGAATCAGGGCGCGTTTACTGGATTAGAATAGACGCGGCGATGGCGGCTGCGAGTAAGATCATGCCCACGCCAACTAAGGCTACGGCCCAAGAGGGAATGTTGGGCTGAACCGTCTTCACCGCAGGTTTGGGCAAGGGTTGTGCGCGACTTTGAACACGCGAGGCTCGGCTTGGCCCGAGCGGTGTGGGATGTTGGGGTACGAACTTGGGCGTTTGCCCGGCCGAGTTTGACAGGGGGCCGCCGGTGTCGGTGATGGGTATCTCGACTTCTTCGGCGATGAGGCCAGAGACGATTGGGCTAGACCAGCCCTTGAAGTCGGTCCCAGTCGCCTGGGGCGTTAAGACGGCGAGCGCGTCCAGAAATTCGGTCATTTGGGGGCGCTTGGTGGCCTCGTAGGCTGTGGCGCGGTCGATGAGCGATCCGAGTCCCTCTGGCAGGCCCGGGATGGCGTACAGGCCATCGATGAGCGTACGGCGGCGCTCCTCATGTCGTTTGGGGTTGGCGCTGGTGCGTTTGGGGATCTTGCCAGTGAGCATCCAGATGGTGAGCAGCGCGAGACTGTAGAGATCGGAGGTGTCGGTTTCCTGATTGTCGATACGCTCTGGCGGCATGAAGCCGACGGACGTGTGGAGCATCGTAAGCGTGCGCTCCATTTGATTAGTGGCAGCGCGTGCCAAGGCGAAGTCGACTAAATACAGCCCACCTTGGCCGTCCACAAAGATGTTGGAGGGCTTGAGGTCGCCGTGACTAAAGCCGGTGACATCGCGGACCGCTTGCAGCCCGCTGCCGACCTCGAAGGCGGCCTCGAGGGCAGCTCTGGGGGCCATTACGCTTGAACCCACCAGCGTGCCCAGGTCGACGCCCTGATAGAACTGGCGGGTGAGAACCAGGTCGCCGCGCCACTTGGAGAGGCACATCTCGGAGGCGACTGCCGCGTGCTTCACCTTTCCGATAGCGTCGATGGCTTTCTGCATGTGTTGGAGATCGACGCCGTCCAACAGGTCGTTGTGAAGGACCTTGAGGGCGATCTGACAACCGTCTTCTCTTCGCGTGACGCGAAAGTTGGCGCCTGTGGAGCCAGAGCCCAGTCTGGCGTGTACGAGGTAGTCGGGCTGGGTCATTGTTCACCACATGAGCTGATTATTCTATCACACCAGGCGCGTCGGTCGGTAAACGGTGTGTGCAGTGTTCACAGCTAGAAGTGGCCAGGTGCATTGGGCTGAAGACATGCCCGAGGTCAGGGCTGGGTTGCGGTAGGGTGTTTCTCGGGGGATTCGTGACGACAGCGCTGGTGGTTAGGCAGGTATAAAGGGTCTTCTACCCATTCGGCGCGCTAGCGGTTCCGAACGATGATGGCGGTGTGCAACCGTCTGATGAGGACTGCGGATTGCGTCGTGCGTACTCAGGACTGGCATCCGACGGATCATCACTCCTTTGCGAGCGCCCACGGCAGCGCGCCCTTCGATACCACGAAATGATCCTATGGCCCGCAAGTGCTGTGGCCCGATCACTGCGTGCAGGGAAGCGCTGGGGCCGAATTCCATCCGGACTTGGAGCAGCATCGGGCCCAGCTCATTTTGAGGAAAGGGCACAACCCCTAGGTGGACTCGTACTCCGCGTTCTCCGAAAATGACCGGACCACTTCGACGGGGCTGCCGGGCTGGCTGCGGGCGATTGATGTCGAGAACGGGGTGCCAGCAGCGTTGGCCGAGATGAAGGCCGCGGGTGTCCTTCTTCGCTGAGAGACGACCTAGAAGTCTCGTCGTAGCCCGAGCAGCGGCAGTAACAGCCACCAGACTCCTATGGGAGCGCCGCTGGTGTTGCAGCCAAAGCCGTAGTTAGGCTCAGCGTTGCTGGAGGAGCCGATGCCGTCGCCGCCGTCTTGTAGGTAGTCGGGGATGCCGTCGCCGTCGTGGTCTGCGCGCTCGGCGGCGTCGGCCACGCCATCTCCGTCGGCGTCGCTGTCCACGTAGTTTGGGCCCCCGCCTTCGTCGCGGTCGCCGGTGCCTTCGTCGACGGTGTTGATGCCGTCGTTGTCATCGTCGAAGTCTGCTAGATCGTAGTCGCCGTCGCCATCAGAGTCGCCCAGAATGAACTCGTCGCCGTCGTTCAGTCCGTCGCCGTCGGTGTCGGGGTTGCAGTCGTCGCCGCCGACCACGCTCTCGTGCAACCAGGAGACTCCGTCGCCGTCTTCATCGTCGTTCGGGCCGCCTGCGCCGTCGCAATCGGTGTCCATTCCGTCGCCGCACGTCTCAATTCCATCGATGTGAATGAAGGCGGCTGCATCGTTACAGTCGCCTTGGATGGACGAGACGGTGCCCGATGGCGTGCAGGTAACGGTGCCGGGATCAAGGTCGCTGCCGTAGCCGTCACCATCGTCGTCGGCGTACCAGCGTTGCGCGACGCCCGTGGAGGCATCGTCGTCGTCGCAGTCATCGGCGTTTTGGACGGAGATGGCCGAGGGCGAGCAGGTGGATGCGGCGCTGTTGGGGTCACCCAGGCCGTCGCCGTCTCCGTCAAGCCACCAGGTCTCGCGCTGTATGGAGGCGTCGGTGTCGTCGCAGTCCCACATGGCTGGCTGGCCGTCGGCATCGCTGTCGGCCCACAGCGCGGGGTCGGCGCCCGGACCTCCGGTAGCGCCGAGCATTGAGGGTGAACCGTCGAGGTCGAGCTGGTTGCCGGCGTCGTTGACGAGTGACAGGGGATCGGGGATGAGCTGGTCGTCGCAGAGGCCGTCGTAGGGGACGTAGGACAGCAGGCGGGGGTCGGCGAAGACGTCGGTGGTGTCGCCGCCCCAGTTGGTGTCGAAGGCGTTGTTCCAGAAGCCGTTGTTCAGGGACGTCCACGGACCGTTGGTCCACATGGCGTAGTCGAGGTGGTCGACAAAGAGGTTGTTCGACGCGATGAGATCGGCGTTCCAGTCGCCGTAGATCGCCGGGGTGAACCCGTTGGCGGCGAAGGTGTTTTGGGTGACGTAGAGCGGCGCCAAGCCCGTGGGACTGGCAAAGATGGCCGACCCGTTGTTGCTCTCGTTTTCCCACAGACGGGTGTTCGAGATGTCGGTGAGACCCACGCTGTTGGCGAGGGCGATTGCACCGCCTTCGATGCCTGCGTAGTTGCCGCAGAAGTCGCTCTTGGAGACGAAATTACTGAATCCGCTGGTCCAGGCCGCGCCACCCCAATCGCTGCTGGTGTTGAAGTGGAACTGGGCTTGGTCGACCGTGAGGCTGCCGTTGTCTACGTAAATGGCGCCGCCGTCGTGACCAGCCACGTTGTAGATGAATAGACTGTTATCGACGAAAACGTCCGCGTCTCGACCGGCGACCGCACCGCCGTTCGCGGCTTGGTTGCCCTCGAAGTGGCACTGGCTGATGGTGACCGTTCCGCCGTCTGCGCACACCGCGCCTCCCTTGTTGCAGCAGCTGCCGACCGATCCGTTGAAGAAGAACGAGCTGTTGGTGATGGTGGCGGAACCTCCCTGCCGTTGGTAGACCCCGTTGCCATCGTTGGTCTGACTGAAGTACTGGAACACACAGTCGTCGACGAGCACATCGGCGCTGCTGTCGTTCTTGATCACTTTTTTGCCGCCAGCATTGCCATCAAAGGTGATGCCTTGAACGGAGAAGAGGATAGCGTTGTACAGCCGAAATCCG
>JAACDH010000351.1 GCA_009936995.1 Rhodobacterales bacterium | reverse complement strand
GGATGATTTCGATGCAGTTTTGAAGATAGCCGCCACCGGCCTGTTTTCTGTTTGTCGACTTGCTGTTTTCTGTTTGTCGACTTGTCTGTTTGTCGACTCGGCTGAACTTCTTTGCCTTCATGGGAAGCTCTTCATGCTCAAGGCTGAAAATAGGAAAGAATGCAGTACCGTTGGCTCTACGGATCGTTCCACCATCTTGGCTCTGCCGACGCTCGATTGTGCCGAAGCCGCCTCCTCTTTAGCGACGCCAGCCCCGGCCGATCTGAGTGTTCAAGAGATGTCCTGTGCTCCGCTTTGCAAGTACCTGCTGAATCCGGCCTACTTTGACTTAGGCCAAAATAACATCTGGAGTTTTAACGATGCGCCCCTGGGAAATTCTTGACCGTCAAAGCGTCCCCAACGAGACGGAGGTTGTGTACCTCATGAACCGCGGCTCAGAATACGTTATCCAAGTTGATGGCCGAGAGCTCATGAGCAGCAGGCTCCATGGTTCAGAGGATGCGCTCTCCGATTGGGCGTGTGACCGTCTCGACCATCTGGAGGATGCCCGTATTCTCGTTGGCGGCTTAGGCATGGGCTTCACCTTAGCCGCAGCTCTGCGCCGAGTTGGTGCAAACGGTCAGGTTACTGTGGCGGAGCTCATACCGGCCGTGGTGCGCTGGAATGAGGGGCTCTTAAGTAAGGTCGCCAAGTACCCTCTTCGAGATCCCCGAGCCGTGGTCTATAAGGGAGATGTGGGCGACCTGATAGAGAAATGCGAACAGCCCTGGAGCGCGATTTTGTTAGATGTAGACAATGGCCCGGAATCTTTGACACGCCCGTACAATGGATGGCTTTATACACTTCAAGGCCTTCAAGCAGCGTACGATTCACTTATTCCAGGAGGCGTACTTGGTATCTGGTCAGCTGCACCCAACTCCAAACTAACCCGGCGCCTTCGCAAACGCCGATTTGCAGTTGAGGTGTTATCCCATACTGAGAAAGGCCGACCCACTGAAGATGGTAGCGGCACCCACACCCTATGGATGGCCAAGCGACCTGTATAGCTATAGCTCGTCTCGAGTTACCTGATTAAATCACATAGGAAGTGACCAGTAGGTTTTACGAAAACTGGAACTTAGAGCGCTCGCCAAACCGAAGCAAGACCAGGCCGACCGGGCTGAGGGATAGGAAACATCAGGCACCCTTTGACTCTACCAGATCGCCTCCGCGCGCGGCTCTCTCACCATCCGTCGACCTCCGGCAGCTCACCAACGCCCTGACGTCACCCCGCCTGCACTGCCATCAAGCCCAACGACCACCCCGCGGGCTGCCCCAGACAGAGCCCCCCACCCGTCGCGAACCCCGCTTCAGGCAACCCGTACCCCGGCATGCACCGGGTACCCCTCGCAGGTCGCGCACAGCGGCAGAAGCTGGAACGGACGCCCCCCGAAAACCTTCACACGCCTCGCCCGACGCACACCACTCGACCTCCGATGACCGTCCTGCCACCGACGCCAACTGAATCAGGGACAGAGCGTCATCTTCGCCATCTTCATTCGCACCCCCTCTACCGTACCCCCGACGCGCCAGCCACGCCTCTGCACGGTCCGCAATCCGGACCACCAAGCCCTCCACGTCCTCGGTCGTCCACCCCCGCGAGCTCGTTTTCCTCCGGGCCGCGTCTTTGGGGGCTCGCTATTCGGCTGCCCCCCCGATAAGAGAGCCTTAGGTCGCCTGTCCGTTTCGGAGAAGTTCTATGATCTCGCGCTGGTTTCCCCTGCTTTCCATGTTTTTCCTGGTCTGTTTGGCTGGTCCCGCTGTGGCCCAAGACGCCCCCGCCGCAGACACGCCGGCCCTTGAAGATGAGCCATCCGCAGCGATTGTCCTGGGCGAAGAAACGCTGCTGGGTCAATACTCTCCCGCGGTCCAAACCGCCGCCACGACCTGGTACGAGGCGTGGCAACAGACACCACGTTTGGTCAGCCTGAAGGCCCCCAGCGACACCGGCAGTCTACAAGTGCTCCTCGAAGAGCGGCTAAAACTGCTCGGTGAAAAGACGTTCTCCAACCGTGAGTGGAAGACGTACTGGGCCACCCAAAGCAAATCCTCATGGGTTCTTTCCGCCGCACTCACCGCGTCCAACGCGCCCGCCGACCTCATCGCGTCCGTGGACGCTTGGACCGCTCTGGCCGACAAGAAAGTGGTCAACCAAGACGGCTACTTCGAGGCCATCGAGCTCGAACGTGACGCCCTCGAAGATCGACTTGAAGACGCCCTCGAAGCCGTCGAAGCCGCAGCGGTCGAAGCCGAAGCGGTCGAAGAAAGCGTCACCATCCAAGATCCCAACCCCTACGAAGCCCGTCGGATGCGTCTCGAAGAGTTTGAGAACGACATCACGGCCCAAAACACAAAGCGAACGGTCATCTCCAGTGAGGTCACCTTCGTCCAACGTCTACTCGCCACCGAGGAGATCCTGGCAGATGCGCTCCAACGAGACCTTGCGTTGGCCAAAATCGAACTCTCCATCGCCGAGTCCCTGGCGGGCTCCCCTGGCGCGTGGGGAAAAATGTGGACTGCGATCGAGGCGGAGACTGCCATCAAGCTCGAGAAGATCACCGAAGAACGCGACTACGGTCAAACCCGTCGCCGCAGCCGCGAAGTCGAGCTCGGACTCTCCGAGTCGCAGATCAAGTTCCGAGACAGCCGCATTGCAGAGCTCAAAGCCGACTACCAGAACGAAGGCTCCGTCGGCTCGCTGGTTCAGGCCACTTGGAGCACCATACTCAACTGGCTGCGCACCGATCTATGGCGCATTGTGCTCGGCCTATTCGCGGTGTACATCGGCATTCGCATGGCTTTACGGGTGGTCCAGCGGTCCACGACCTACATCCTGGAGAAGACCGACGACGACCCTGACAACGACGATGACGGTGACCAACGACGCAAAACCCTCGCCGATGTCTTCCAAAGTGTTGCCAGACTCACCATATACATCGTGGCCGGCTTGATCGCTCTGGACCAGATCGGCGTTAACACCGGACCGCTCCTCGGTTCGGTCGCCATCCTGGGTTTGGCGGTCTCTTTCGGCGCCCAGAATCTGGTGCGGGACGTGGTGAACGGCTTCTTCATCCTCCTCGAGAACCAGTTCGCGGTCGGAGACGTCGTCACCATCAACGGCAAGACGGGAACCGTCGATCGCATCACCATCCGCTCTACATGGATCCGAGCTTACAACGGTGACTTGCACGCCATGCCAAACGGCGGAATCGGAACCGTCACCAACTCGACTCGTGGCTGGTCCCGCACGGTGGCCGACATCGGCGTGGGCTACGGCGCCGACATCGACGACGTCGAGAAGGTACTCAATCAAGTCGGCGCCGAAATGTACGCGGAACAGGCTTGGATGAGCCAACTGGAAGAGGCGCCCAGCTTCGTCGGTGTGGTCAAGCTGGGGGACTCCGCAGTGGGCGTGCGCATGCACGTGATGGTCAAACCCGGCAGCCAGTGGGGCGCGCAACGCGAGCTGTACCGGCGCATGAAGGTCGGCCTCGACAACGCCGGAATCGAGATTCCATTTCCGCAGATGGTGGTTCACAAGGCCGAATAGTTTAGTCGCCGCGATGACGTCACGGCGAGGCCCGAGGTGGCCGAGCTCGAGCTGCTTGCTGTTAGTCCAAGGGAAACCAACCTGGCTAATGACTCTGCATTTCGTCAATGCGTAGGCGACGGGTCGGGCGTTCAAAACGCTTAGATGCGGGGGCCACGGTGGCTCCGCCACAACCAGTCCAATCTGGCCAACTGTGCGTGGAGGGTGTCCCGTCGTCCATGGCTGTCACTGCCGACGATGGGAAAGTCGAAGCGCAGCTCGTCGAGCCGGTCACACATCCGGGACCCAATTAGCGGACCGAGACCTCACTCAGCCGGGCTATTCCACCCGCTGCCACACTGTTGCCTGTGCAACAACCAGCTCGTACTTCCGCTGGTGCTCGCGGATTATCAGAGGTTGATCGGACGCGCTCAAGAACCGAAAGCCAGCGGACGCGAAGACTTCGGTGAGCACATCCAAGGTGCGCACGCGCTTTCCGTCTCGTTTGAAGCCCCCCAACCACTTTTCAACGTCGGTGAATTGCCGCATCCATGTGTAGGGCGAGGTGAGCACTACCACGCCACCAACGCGCACAATCGACGTGTCTCCACCCAGATTTCGCAAGCACTCTGCAGGGTCTTGTAGACGATCGATGAGGTTAGCCATCAACACCCCATCGGCCCCTCGAAGATGAAGGGGAACGTGGGTCGCGTCGCCTTGCAAGAAGGTGAGTTTGGTGGGGTCCACTCCCTTCGGAATGCGTGCGACCCGGTCCAGACGAAGGTCACCCTGCTCAGCCACTTGATACGCCAGCTCACCGCTGGCCTGAATCGCCTGACAGGCGTCGATGAATGGCTGCGACAAG
>JAACDH010000047.1 GCA_009936995.1 Rhodobacterales bacterium | reverse complement strand
CGCAGTCCTGCTCGCATTGGCTGCGGAGCGGGCATCGGACCAGTACAGGAAGAACGCACGTTCCTGATTCTCCCTTACGCTCTTCGGCACGGCATCGGTAGTCTCGATGATCCTCGGAGCAATCGTAAATGACCTCGGCGAGTACCACTCAATGGGGACCTGGCGTTGTGTTGCGGGCGCCGTAGCGCTCACCGATTCCCAGGCAAGTCAGAGCTTGGTACTTCACCGGAATAGGTGGCGCCGAAGGGATGAGTGTGGTCAAGGTACACAAGCACATCACGACTGCCTAAGGATATCGCGCGGGGTTCGACCTCCCAACACTCCAGAACTCGTTGGTCATCAACGACCAGCAGGCCATAGCCCACAATCGGCCCCATGAACGCCAACTTCTCTTGAGGTCGATAGCCCACCTCAAGGGTGCGGCGCCGAGCAATCCATCGCCCGATCGCCTGATCGAGCTTTTGGAAAGCGGAGGGGTCCGAAGTCGGACGACCAAATCCGGCCTGCGTGTGCAGTTGGATTTGGAAGTAGCCCTTCTCAGGCGAACCACCAAAGGCATGCCACTGCGAGGACAGTGGTTCCAACACTGTGTCTCGTGGGAACATCACGTCGACGTGGACTGGTTCACCCACAAAGGACTCGAGCGACCTGCCACCTGTGCCCTTGAATTCGGGACTGGCCAGGCGCGTCAGGTTGATGGGCGGAAAGAACCAAAGGCCGGTGTTGCTAAGCCGCTCGAGGTACATCTCTGCGCCCATACTAATGGCGCCTTTGAGCTGTTCGGGTGTTGGCGGAGGGCCTGACCAAGTGGACAACATACTGCTGGTGCACTGACCAATATCTGGAGCGATCGTCATCATTGTTCTCCATCAGCGCCAGTATACTGTCGCATGGCCGATCGTGATGTAAAGGCGATTTGTTTGGCGTTTATGCCCAGTTATGTGAAGTTGAGCCCCGTGACGTGCCACCGAGTTCGCCCATCACCCGGGGTCTTCGACCAAGTCCTTCAGGTCCGGGTCACGCTGGCGGACATGGCGTACGGCCCCGAGTCGATTCAAGAATCCGCCGTACGAGCTCGGTCCCGGCAGCAAAGTTCGCTCGGAAGTCGGACACGGGCTTAATGTCGGCCTCGAGGTCGAAGGGAATCGGTGCAGTCACTGGACCTCCTACTCGTGTGGCAGGTGGGACCATAGAGACAGCGCCTACCGGACGACAAGTGTGGCTCGAAGTCGCTGGACACCAAGAGCCACTCAATCAACTCCACCACGAGACCACTTCCACTCCACGGAAATGCCGGAAGTCCCTGAGATTCCGTGTGACCAGCACTATTCCTGAAACAGCGGCAATCGCGGCAATCTGGCCATCGGCAAACGGCAGCGTCCGGCCTTCGGCCTGGAGGCGAGCTCGCTCCGAGGCGTGGTAGTCGGCGGCCTGCCGGTCGTAGGGAAGGATGGCGAGGTCAGAGTCAGCCAGGTTCGCGAGATAGGTCTCCAGTGCTGTCCGTCGCTTGGAAGGGGGCAGCCGACGAATGCCGAACTGCAGCTCGTGCCAGACCACAGAGGCCGTGGCCAGTTGCCCGCCATGCCGAGAGATTGCCTTCAGCACAGCAGGATTGGGCCTGCGCTTGGTCGGCTCAGCAAGGACGTTGGTGTCGAGCAGGAACATGAGGCTACCAGGCGAACTCGCGGCCCGAGGAGTCATCCCTCAGCCCCTCGAAATCAGAGTCAGCATCCACTCCATCGTCATCCAGGGCGGTCCTGAGCTCGTCGATGGCCATGCTCACCGTGCGGCGAGACCCTTGCTGCAATCGCCGGTATTCATCGAGAGAGAGCACGACCGCGACAGGGCGCCCTCGGCGGGTCAACTCAACCCGTCCAGCATCCTCGGCCTCATGGACCAGCCGAGACAGCTGGTTCTTGGCTTCTGCGATGGAGTAGGACTTGGACAGGATTTACCTCGATGGCCATCTACTTGGCCAGATTAGACTCAGAAGCAGAGCCTGTCAACCCGAGAGAGCGCCTGTCGAATGCCAAAGCCGAGCGTCAGAATTTGTCGCAGAGCTGGACTCGCGGAGAGGAGTATGAGCCGGAGTGCAGGGGGCTATGGCAGCTGTAGGCAGGCATCGGCAGATAGGTGGAGCGCGCGGTCCACGACCAAATTTCGCAGACCAGCACAATAGGACTGGCAACGCCCCCCGGCCCGGCAGGCAACTGTCCCGCCAAAGCGCCGATAAGAGGAGCCGAGATTAACCAACTCGTCGGCTCAGCCCTCCTAACCGGACAGACCGGGGGAGCGCACGCTCGAACTGCTCTTCAGTGAGCTCAGGAATCTCAGTCACAGGAATCTCCCGATATGACGCTGGTACAAACCCTTCTCACGAGGAGTCGCCCAACGAGCGCGGATGACACGAACGACATCTTCATCACGCTCGGTCCAGACGACCAGGACCATCCCGCAGACGATGGGACCAATGGCCAACGGTCGACCTGCCGACAACGAGCCGGCACGGATAAGGAGTGCCATCCTTAACGACGGGCGACATCGCATCGGCTGCACATCCCCGTTAAGGACGGTGCATCTTATCACGCCGGAACCTCTCGCGAAGACTGGTCGGGACTGTGCCCTCCCTCTGAATACGGGCGCTCGGTTCACCCTTCGCTGTCGATATCGATGATTTCCAGCCGGCCCGGGTCGCGTCGACCATCCCAGACCCGGAGGACATGCACCCGTTGGGCGTGGGAATCGAGTCGGTAGATGATGCGGACAGTCCGATGAGTAAGCGCTCGATACCGCGCCGGACCAATCTGTTCACGCAGGCGGGGTCCCATCTCCGGAAAGACCTCCAGTTGGCTCGCGGCGGACATCACCCCAGAGCACAGTTCGACAACGGCCCGGGGATTCACGTCCTCGTAGTAGTCGAGGATGTCATCCAGGTCGGACAGGGCCCGCTCGGTCCAAAGAAGCTTCACTTGCCCGACATCCTTTCGAATCGAGCACTCATACGCTCTACCGCCGCTTCATGCGAAACGACTCTGCCGGCGGCGACATCACGCTCGCCTTCCCGAATCGCGGCAGCGAGCTCCGCCCGCCTCTCGAGCTCCTGAAGGCGCTCGTACCGCTCCACCGACATCAGCACTGCGACTCCCCGACCATGCCTCGTCACCACCACGGGCTGGCCTGTCTCCTGGACCTGCCGAACAACGTCACCGGCGCGAGCCTTGATCTCAGAGAGCGGCTTGATGTCGCGGGACAGCTTCAGGGCTTTCATGGAACCTCCAACGGACCTAAATACCGTACCATCTTTCAGTCAGTGAATCAGCCCAAACCTCCGGCACCAACCCCCTTCGGGCTCTGATCACCTCCGACCCTTCAGAAGAATTCAAGGACCGAATCGCAAAATGGCGGATATCGGCTCGTTAGACGATGATTGGCCGCCAGCCGGTTCTACCCCCAGTGGGGCGCCAGGTGGGCTAAGTTGGATTCGTAGCACGCGAAAGCTATGTTTGAACCTTAGAAGTGTTTCCCTGGCGGTTCATTCGGAGGTTCGCCCATGAAAACGTCGGGCGTAGGGTGGCCTCATGGCGGACTGCTCGGAGGTGGCGCTTGGAGTGCCCATGGTCTTCGTGTATTTGCGCTGAAAGAGTAGGTTGTCTGGAGTTAGGTCGTGGTTGGTGATGTGTCGACCAGAATGCCAGTGAGGCATCATCACCCGGCTGTGAGGGGAGACATGCGTAGACGATGGCAGAGTTCCTTTGGCGCCACGCTTCCGCTAGGATGGCGCCTTCGCCATGAGCTTCCATCGAGATGGTTGCGTATCCACTCGTTGCCAGAGTCCAAGCGCTACGCGGAGACGGCGACGGAACGAGACGTATTGCTGAAGCGTCATTTTGCAGTGGCGAGGGCGGTGCTCGGAGCCTGTCTACAAGGGGGGCCGCGCTGCATCGTGTTCGTCCTGAGATATCCGGAGCCAGGTGAAACTTGTGCCCCACCGACGCTCCCAGGGCTTGAGTATCTTGAGTTTGAGAGTTGGAGGGTGCCCGCCCCCTGGGACCAGGAAATCGAGTGCTGTATATTTGCGGCGACGTTAATTTGGAACGAAGAGAGGCTCGGGAGGACTCTGCTGGCGGTTGCTGGGGAGGAGGAGCGCGCACTGTTTCTATCCGTTGAGACGGAGCAAATCTATGCCCCCTACGATGGCGGAGCGGACCTATTCATGCGTGACTCGATCGCGACCGCGAACTTGAAACAGCGGTTCCGGTTTTGGCTTTCCAGCAGAGACGATGGGTTGTAGCTGTGATGCACGGGCTGCGTGATGTCGCGCAGGGTAGATGTGCGGGCTCGGGGGGCCTTCGGAGCTGGGTTGGGGCGACGTGCGGTACCTTCGGTTCAAGGACGTAGCTCATGTCCGCCGAGAGCAGGCTTATCTCATCGACTTGATCGACCAGAGTATCCAGGCGGAGCTGGCAGGAAAGAAGTTGCCCCCGCTGCCTGACGAGATTGAATTTGTACCGGAGTTGCAGGCGCGGATGAGCGCGGACGATGCCTTTCGGTGCGCATTCGAGGCCCTCACCAAAAGGCCGTCAGCGGCAATACAACATTCACTTCGAGAAGGCCAAGAAGGCAGCCACTCGGGAGTCTCTGATCGAGAGCGCATCCCAGCGCATACTGGTCGGAAAGGGTTTGACGGACTGTATCTGCGGTCGAACCAAACGAAAGCCGCGATGTGACGAAAGCCGCGATGTGACGGAAGCCGCGATGTGACGGAAGCCACCGTAAGCCCTGAT
>JAACDH010000350.1 GCA_009936995.1 Rhodobacterales bacterium | reverse complement strand
GTTTGAGCCGTGACCAGCGAGTCATGTACGAGGAGGAACGTCAAACCCAGGTTGTTGGCGTATATGTGAAGGCCAGTCGGTACCTCGACCGCGGCGCCCAGTACGCAGAGATCACCCACTGGGCGGGTCCCGAGGCAGAGGCGTTGAACGTCGGTCTGAAGCGCATCCAGCAGAAGGTCGAGTCTCTGGACACACCATGACCATCGAAAGCCATGCAAAGTGACCGGTTCTTTTCCACTGACCGACGCGATTGAATGTAGACTTACGGCACTGTGAGGTCTTCGATGCGCGCCCTGCCTATGCTCCTCTTAATTGCCGCCGGCTGTACGAAGCCGCCCCCCGCACCGGACGGTCTCGACGCGTCGGCCAACTACATGATGGAACACTTCTACGACGACGAACTCAAATTCGACGCTGGAATCGAGGGCTTCCTGAGCTGGTATGATGAAGAAGGGGCTGCGCTTGTCGACGAAGGCGCCACCCTCGACACGGTCAACTCCTACACCGTTGGCGACCTCACCGATGCCGCGGTCGACCACCTCCCACTCGACGACGAGATCCTCATCGACTTCAAGAAGGATGAGTGGCCTAAGCGGGATCCACAGCTCGCAAAGGGCGTAGTTTCGCTTGCGCTGATGGACTGTACCTGGGATGAGTCGGAGCGTTACCTACTACGGCCCGACCAACACATCCTCTTCGAAGAGACCTTCGAAGGCTACGAACGAACCTACCTCAGCGACCGAGATGTCTACGAACAAGCCGCCCTCGACGCAGATTTCAACGCCGTAAAAGACGACCTCTTACCGTTCGACGCGGCATTCGATCGCGAGGCGTTTGGCAAAACACTGCTGATGACCGAAAACATGGTCGACCCAACGGCAGTGCTCGGCGCCAATATGGAGCCGTACCCCATGAACCTCGACTTGCGACACGGCGAGTACGAGTGGGGTGACGAGACGGTCGGCTTTTCAGCGATCATCACCTATAATATTGGTGCGGCCTGGGGCTCGAGCGGCGCCAACGCGTTGCTGCAGTCCTACAGTATCGAACTCAACGTGTCGCGCCCCGGCAATAAGACGCTTCGGATGTTGACGGTCTGGGCCGAGCCCAAGGGTGGCGGCATCGACGCCGACTCAGCCTTGGCACTCAACTACGCGGTGAACAAAGCCCTCGGTTCATCGGAGCGGCTCTCAGAAGTGTGCTCCGGCGAAGTCGAGATCGCGAAAGAGTAGGCTACGGATTTCGCCCGCGGCTGAACAATTCGCACACAGAGTGGGTTTAGCGAACCGGCCAATGCCCAATGTCCTCTGCCAACACCCGCAAAGACACATCGTCATGACTGCTGTGACCGACCTGGTCTCGTGCCCTGATACGGCCCCGTTCACAGACGCATCGAATACGCCGCGCGCTCCAGCGCCAAAGTCTAGGCCTCTCGAAGCGCCACGTTGGTGCCCGAGGCGCTGGCCGGTACCACGATGACCTTGCCACCCTCTCCCATGTCGCTCAGCATCTGAAGACGGACGAACTCTCTGGCGAATGGAGCGTCCTTGATCGCTTCGGCGACCCGGGCCAGCTGAAGGGCAACGGCCACCTGGCTTTCGGCTTTCTTCAGGTTGGCGGCACTCTCACGACGCACTGCCTCTTCGCGCATGAGTAAACGCTTCAGCTCTTCGAACATGGACGGATCACCAATAGCAATTTGGAAGTCTCCAAGACCCCATCCGTGTTTGTCGCTCGCCTCAACCAGCTCTGCTTCCGCCTGATCGGCGATCTCGTTCTTCTTTTGGGCCAGCTGATCGATGGAGTAGCTGTTGGCGGTGCCGCTCACGACGCTCATCACCGAGAGCCGCAAGGGTTCCAAACCAGTCCTGCATGTTCACCAACGCAGCCTCTACGTCAGTGATTCTGGAGGTGAAGCCACTTTCAACGTGGTCGGCGTACCCCCGTTCGTGATCAAGGCACTAGAGACGCGACGCACCCGATGCCATGGCATCAACATATGAAACCCTGGATTAAGTATTCCGATGGGCTTTCCCGCTTAACAGACAAGGCCTTTGTTCGGCGCGTTGATGATCGTCCAGCACATGGTGGTCTCCGCGTATATCGGCGGCGCACAGAACTGTGCTGCGCTCGTACGCCACATACGTCGCTCAGGCGCGTTTTGTTTACTCTGTCTACGACTTCCTGAAGGGTCCCCAATCCAGGCCCAGTGCGAACCACAACGACGCGCGGGCCTGCCCCTCGGGGCGCGGAATCCATGGCGCAAAGCCCACGTCGACGTCGGCATAGAGTCGATTCTTTTGCACATGCGACACCAGGGCAAAACCCACTTCAGTCTGTCCGTCGAACCAGGCGACATCAGAGAGCAGCGCGAATTGAAACGCACCAGGCGCAACCTGTGTTCCCACGCGAGCAGCGATGTAGTCCTCAACCCACCACTCGGCCCAAGCCGCGCCTGCAACAGGTACTACGTACGGATTCAATCCCCCCACCCGGGTGCGGGTGACATCGTCCTGAC
>JAACDH010000349.1 GCA_009936995.1 Rhodobacterales bacterium | reverse complement strand
ATCAGGACGCAGCTGGACACACCGCTGGCCGTTCGAGGCTGTCGAGCTGCCGCTTTGTGCTCGTCATTATCCTCTCCGAAACTTGGCTGTAACGTGTGTCCATCGGGGAACTCCTGCGCGGCTATTTTGTCGCGCCACAGGTTATTGACGAGGTTCCAACGTTTCAGGATTTGGCACGACTCTTGCTGGAGCATCTGGTGTCCCAAGGAGATTTCTATGAATCGAACCATTCTTCTGTCCGCTGCACTCCTCATTGGGTGTAGCGAGTACCAGTTCGGAGGAATGACCGACTCTAATGGCGGTACCTTCGTTACCACCCCAGAGTGCGGAAACGACATCGTCGAGGACGGCGAGGAGTGCGACGGCAATACCGACCTCGCAGGTGAAGCCTGCTTGGATGACTGCACGCTGGACCGCTCGGTCTATTGCCCGGACGGCACGATCACCCACCGCATGCCCCACAACAATTTGATCTGGAAGGAGAACAACACCTTCCTTGCCCGCCTTATTGGGGAAACTGGGGTCTCCTGGGAGAATTTCGACATCGTCGAGACGCGCACCTTCTGCCTTGACCTTTCCCTCTCTGATGGCGACTCGGTCTACCTGCAGGCCGTCAACCAGTGGGGCGAAGAGATCGGGGGCGGGTCGCACTTTACCCAGAGTCCAATGCTTGCCTTCATGACCATGGACATCACGCCTCCCCCAGGGAGCGCTGCGGGCGAGCAGACCAGCGAAGGAGAGAGTCCGCTGGTCGGGTACGGCGCCGAGACGACGCCATCCACAGGTGTGTGGAAGATTCACCTTCGGGACTGGGCGGGCCAGCTGCCTCTGCAAGCCTGGGGTAGGGAAGACGTCGCCTACGACATCCTGGTCCAGGTGGTCGAAGAGGGTGTGTCGTTTGACCCTTCTCAAGGGGTGGAGCGGACGCCGGTCTGCGGTGACGGCGAGATCCACCTTGAGTCAGGAGAGCAGTGCGACGATGCGAACTCGGATGAAGAGGACGGCTGTCGCAGCGACTGCACCATCGACACGGAGATGATGTGTCCTGGCGGCGTGCTTGACATGATCTATGACGATCCGATGTACGAAAACTATGCGGACATCGACGGCGACGGTATCTCAGACAGCGGGCTCGACAACATCCAGGGGGTCTACGGGTATGAGGGCTACCTCGACTCCCCAACCGATACCCGGGTTCACTGCGTACCCATCCCACACGACCAGGCGATTCGATATCTCGAGATGAAAATCTATGAGGACTGTGAGGCCAACGGTTGGGGGACCCTGACGGTGACTCCGCCCGCGGGCAGCGGTATCACGTCGATGAATGGTCAAAGCAGCGTATTCGGCTGCTGCGGTATTAGCCTTCAGTACGGTGCCTTCGGGAACAACACCTACGACTTCAACAAGACGCCGGGGGGCGTCTGGGTCCATAGTATGACGGGCGCCAATGAGGTCCACCGCTACTGGGAGTTCAAGTGGTGGTACAGGTGAAAGCGGTACGTAACTGGGTCTTAGGACGGCCCCCTCTAACGTTCCTTCGGCAACAGCGTTCCCCAACGGAGAGACATCTTCTCTGCCGAGAACGTGGAGCCTGAAGCAGGCTGCTTGTTGGAAGCGGCCTGCAAGATTAGCGCCGTAAAACAATATATTACGCCGCTCCATTCGCGCCGGTCTGAGAGGATAAGAAGCATCAGCGCCTCTCTAATCCCAGCATACCGCCTAGCCATATCGCGAAAGAGCTGGTTATAACGTTGCCGAGCCCGCGCACCCCGTGTCTTCCCAGAATCAGGACGCAGCTGGACACACCGCTGACCGTTCGAGGCTCTCGAGTACAAAGGGGTCGAACGACGGCGTGAAGCGTCAGGCGCCCGCCACAGACGCATGCGGGGTCGCCCATCCGTGCCCTCTCGAGTCACGACCGCAGCCTGCAAATTGCAGCCCTGGTCCTCGGCGCACAGCGAGGGTAGCCGGAAGGGTCTCGTCCGGGCTCGTTGCAGTCGGCGCATCTCGGGGCGGGCGGCGAAGAGGTATCTCCGTGGCCAAGGTACGTTAAGTACCCAGGTCTGGATGGACCATTGGCGAACGGTGACATCCGGCAAAACGCGGTCAATCAAGTGTGCCGCACCCGACGCCATCGCCCGGCCACCACAGGTCGGGCCCCCACAGCAGCCGAAACGGTCGAGGTCGTGAACCACGTGGCTGGGGACAAAGCCCACGCGGTCCTCTGCCAAGTCCACCACCGTCACCCGCCCGACACTCCCAGCCCTGCGACAACCCCCAACCTCAAAAGGCACCACAGCGTCTCGCGCTGGGCACTGATGATGAGGCCCATTATCAGACGAAATTGGGGCGTAAGAACCCGGAATCTCTCTGTGAAGGCTCTAGAAATCCGTCGCGGTTTAGGTCGATCGCGAGCGGGCCGCCGATGCCCTCCTCTACCACCGGAGCGTCTACCCGATCGACCGGGGGACAAGACGAGTCGATGAGGACCACATCTGGCGGAACCACCACTGTCTCAAGCCGACCTCATCGCCTGCATGATAACCTGCATTTGGAATGACCGCTTGCGACCGGCTTGGCTCGCGCTATGCTGTGTGAATGGTTGCACGACTCTCCCTGGTTCTCCTGATTGCGTGTGGAAAGAGCGCGTCCGACAAAGCTGCGCCCACCACCGCCACCCAGACGCCCACCTTCGAGCAGGCCCTGGCCGACGAGGGCTTCATCGTGCAGCAGGGGCGCCTCGACGTGCTCCCGGTCGAGGCGTGCTGTGCCTGGGAGTCCTGCTACCGATGGAATCCCACTGGCGAATACGGCCTGTTCTACCTTCCGATGTCCCCGGACGAGAACACCGTGGACCGCGAGCTCGACGCCACGGGCATGCACTGGAACTGGCGCCTTCGGTCCGATGAAGCCGTGGTCTTTGTGGGTAAGACGCCACCGCCCACCGAGTACTTCAGCTTTCGCAGCTACCGCCACGAGGTGTACGACGAGACCCTCAATGGCCACACCTTTGGCTTTCTCACCTTGGGCGGTTCGCTCAATAATATCACCACCAAGTACGTGGGCGACGATCCGTACAACGCCGACACCATGGTCATCACCACCGCCGATCAGCAGGCTGACGAGGCCATTCGACGCGCCGCGATCCGGGCCGGTCACAACCCCGACGCCATCAACACCGACGCCATCTACACTGGCGACGTCATTATGGGTCTGGACGACAAGTCCGACACCTTTCGCATGAACCACCGCATCTCGGCCTACGAAGACCCCGCCGACCTCGCCGCCTGGCTGGCCCCAGATCACAGCAAGGTGCTGCGGCTCACGCCCATCACTGAGCGCAATATCATCCCTCTCCCTCGGGCCACCGCACCGCCTGCGGGCAGCGAGATTGACGTGCTCCAATACCAGCCCGTCCTGGACGAACTCAAGGCTGCGATTAAGGCGGACCTTGGCGATGTGCTCACCGTCTACCGCGAGTCCTACAACGACGTCGAGTGCAGTGGGGCATGCGCCGGAGACGCCACCTACGGCTTGCTGCCCGACGTGTTCATCCCCCAAGGCAGCGGCCTCTACCTCATCGTGTTCGGCTTCAACCATCAGGTCATGGGCAAGATCGCCTTTCAGAACGTGGTGCTGCACGGCCAAGACAACTTCGACCACATCGCGTCTACCACGGCTCGCGAGTGGGTGGGATCAGCCCGCAAGTACCTCCCCGAACACCCCGACGTGGACAAGCTGTACGCCTGGACCTTTGCCTGGGACTGCGCGGGTCGCGACCACTGCACCGAGCTGCGCGAGGGCTGTCCAGGCATGACCGAAGGCGAGCCCATCCTGGTGATGTTCCGCAACTACCTCGACCCCGCCTCAGGCACCCATGCACAGGGCAGCGAGCTGCTCTACAGCGGCTCTTTTCTGGTGGTGCCCACCCTGTAGGGATTTAGGACGCTAAGCGTTCAAGAAAATCGACTCCAGCTCCCAGCATGGCGACGCAGCACGGCCACCACGCTCGGGTGGGCCATCGGGTCACTGTACAAGTCCGCTACCGACACCGCTCGGGGGCCAAGGGGCGGGGGGCAAACAAACGGTACGCTCCTGGCTACTGCACGGGCTCAAACTTAATAACGCGGTCATGGACCAGCTCGCTCTCTAGGGGAGCGGCCCCGGTGGTGGGCTCTAAATAGGCCCGCACAGACACCTTGATCAGCTCATCGAGGCGGGCCCCGGGGCATGTGTCGGTGGGCACCTCGATGCAGGGCTCAGGGCGACCGCTGCAGTCGCGGGCGACCACATAGGCATACAGATCGTCCACCAAGGGGTGATCGGGTAGGTAATACCGGGCTGATCCGGGCATCTCTGTGCTGTTGCGGTCACCGATTCCCGACTGTGTCTCCCAGGTCTGCACCGAGGCGCTGCTGTAGATGGCCTTGCCCGTTCGTTGGTGATTTACGCCGTAGGTCACCGCAAAATCTGCGGGACCGTCCACGTAGAACGTGGAGGAGGTGAGCACCAGGCGGTCGTGAATGTCGCCCCCGCACGTGATGTCGCCTTCGAGGCAGTCCAGGGTGCCAGGCCAGTAGATGGCGTTGGCGAACTCCACAAAGGGCGTCCCGGCATAGGTCT
>JAACDH010000348.1 GCA_009936995.1 Rhodobacterales bacterium | reverse complement strand
TTCGAGTGGGGTTTCCCGGTTAAACCACAAGAAGGCGAGCGCAAGAGCGTGTTCGACTTCTCGATCGGCAGCTTCTTTTAGCCGGCAGGCCACAGACCAAAGGCGAGGGTAGCCTGCATTGCCTCTCGGTTTCCAGAACGCAGGGTTTGCTCGATGTCGTCGCCACAGGTTTAACGATGCGGCTCCGAGAGATAGCCCCCTGACGAACAGGGCTCCGTCGTCCCGGGACACGGCAAGCTCGGCCTAGGCCGAAGAAACTTCTCGACGGCATACCTGGCCAATGAACAGAAGAGCCTTGGCAGAGACGGCGGTGTCCATGATTTACTCCCCCACCGGATGACCTGCACGCGCTGACGGGTTGTGGCCGGGAATAGCCGATGGCGCTATAGCTCGGCGTCGTCGCTTAGGAGAGCCGTACATGTTTCGCCAATTCTTCCTTCTCGCAAGCTTCCTTCTCGTGTCCAGCCAAGCGTTGGCCGGGACCATCGCCACGGTGGATTTCCAGCGAGCGGTCACCGAAACGGACGAGGGTAAGTCTGCACAAAAGCGTATCGACACCATGTACGAGACGCGCCGCAGCGAAATCGAGAAGATGCAGGCAGAGCTCGAGCAAGAGATGAAGGACTTTCAATCTCGTGCCATGATCTTGTCCGATGGTGCCCGCGCCGAGGCCGAGCAGTCCCTGATGGCGAAGCAACAGCGCTTTCAGCAGACCGCGATGCAATATGAGGGCGAGCTTCAGCAGCAATACGGCGTGCTGCTACAAGAGCTCGACACCAAGATGCGCTCCCTTGCCATCACCATCGCCAAAGAGAAGCAATTCGACTTGGTCATCGACTCGGCCGTGGTGGTCTATCACGGCGGCGATGTCGTGGACATGACCTCCGATTTGGTCACCAAGTACAACGCCATCCACAAGTGAGTTCGGTCTGGACGACCGGGCGCCTCGCCGAGCTGGTTGGCGCAGTCTGCGAAGGTCCAACCGATCGTATCATTCAGGGGGTCGCACCACTAGACCGCGCCACATCGTCTGATGTGAGCTTCTGCCGTGGTGGGCGTTGGTTGAAGGCGTTGTCCGGCACCCAGGCCGGTGCAGTGCTGCTCGACGACGGAGACGCACCAGAGGGCGTTGTGGTCCTTCGGCACAAAGACCCTCGATACGCCTATGCCATCACCGCGCAGGCTCTGGTGCCGCTATTGTGGCCTGCGCCAGGTGTGCATCCGTTGGCCTGCGTGGACGAAACGGCCAGGGTAGATGGCGCGACCGTTGGGGCGTTCGCGGTGGTCGAGGCGGGAGCCGTAGTGGCTCCAGGCGCCTGGATCATGGCCCATGCCTACATCGGAACGAACGTGTCTGTCGGCGCCCGATGCCGGGTGATGCCTCATGCCGTCGTGATGTCGGACTGCACCATCGGCGATCGGGTCTGGCTGCAACCTGGCGCGGTCATCGGTGCAGATGGCTTTGGTCACGTTCCTGGGCCAAATGGCGTTCTCCGCGTTCCGCAGCTCGGCGTCGCCGTGCTCGAGGACGATGTCGAGGTGGGTGCCAATGCCTGCGTGGACCGGGCGGCCCTATACGAAACGCGAATCGGTCGGGGCTCTCGGCTCGACAACTTGGTGCAGGTCGCCCACGGTGTTCAGATGGGCGCACACTGCTTGCTCGCGGCATTTGCCGGCGTGGCGGGTGGCGCAAGACTCGGCAACGGCGTGGTGATGGCGGGCCGCACGGCGGTGGTCGATGGCATCGAGGTCGGAGACGGCGCGGTGTTCGCTGGACTGGCGTCCGCGTCCAAGAATGTACCCGCTGGGCGCACCATCGGGGGTTCGCCCGCTCGAGGGTACCGGCAGTGGTTGAGGGAGGTCGCCGCCTTGCGCTCTTTGCCCGAGATGATCCGCACCGTCAACCGGCTCGAGAAGGCGTGGGACGTCAAATTCGGAGAGAAACAATGATGAACCGGTCAGATATCGAGGCCCTTCTTCCGCATCGCGAGCCCTTCTTGATGGTGGATCGGGTCGAAGAGATGGAGCCTGGGGTGAGGGCGGTCGCCTTCAAGGATGTGCGGGACGATGAGTTTTGGTGCAAAGGTCACTTTCCGGGCAACCCGATTCTCCCGGGCGTGCTGATCTCCGAGGCGCTCGCGCAGGTCGCCGCGCTGATTCATCTCGCGGCGAATCAAGATCGAGCGAAAGCCGAAGTGTACTTGGTTGGCATGGACAAAATGAGGTTTCGCCGCCCAGTACGCCCCGGAGATTGCCTGCGACTTGAGGTCGAGGCCACCGGCAACCGCCGCGGCATTTACCAGTTTGCGGCAACGGCCTCGGTGGATGGCCAACGCGTAGCAAACGGACAATTTATGGCTGCGGTGGCACAGGAATAAGCCGGTAGTTGCCGGCGTGACGCGTTAGTTCTAAGGCCTTCAGGAGATACCCCATGGCAATCCACCCCACTGCAATGGTCGAACCCGGCGCCAGACTTGGCGACGTTCAAGTGGGTCCATACGCGGTCATCGAGGCGGGCGCTGTGCTTGCCGATGGTGTCCAAATTGGGCCCCATTCGGTCATTCACGGCACAACCTCGCTGGGTGAAGGGACGGCTGTAGGTGCACATTCTGTGCTCGGAGGCCTACCTCAAGATCGCAAACACGACGCGTCGGTCCCTACCCGCCTCCTGATCGGTCAGAACAACGTGTTCCGCGAGTTCACCTCGGCCCACGCGGGCAGCTCGGGCGGCACGCTCGTCACCACTATCGGCGACGATAATTACTTCATGGCCAACAGCCATGTGGCCCACGATTGTGTGGTGGGCAACAACGTGATGTTCGCCAACTCTGCGGCCATCGCGGGGCACGTCGAAGTGGGCGATGGCGCGGTGCTGGGCGGCCTCTGCGCCGTGCATCAGTATACGCGAATCGGCCGGTTGGCCATGCTAGGAGGTGGGGCAATGGCGGCCCAAGACGTGCCTCCGTTTACCATCGCCCAGGGCGATCGGGCTCGGCTCTTTGGCGTCAACATCACCGGCTTAAAACGAGCTGGGTTCGACGTCGATGTGGTCAGGGTGCTCAAAGAGGCCTGGAGAATGCTCTTCGTACGTGAACTTCCTCGCCGCACCGCGATTGGTCATGTGCAAGAACAGTTTGGCGACTGTCCCGAGGCCGCCGAGCTTCTGGCGTTCTTACGCAGCAGTAAGCGTGGCGTATGTCGGGCTGGCGTGGCGTGATCGACGTCGCCCTGGTGGGCTGCGGGAAGATGGGCGGGCACCACGCTCGAACCATCGCCGCCGCACCGGGCACGCGATTGGTGGCCGTCCACGACAGACATCCAGAGCGTGCGTCTCAGATCGCGGAGCACACAGGCGCTCGTGTGGTCCAGCAGCTGCCGCTACAAGTGGATGCTTGGGTGGTGGCCACGCCCACAAAGGCACATTTGGACTTTGTGGAACCCGCCTTGAAACATGGACTATGGTGCCTTGTCGAGAAGCCAGTTTGCCTCGCTTCGCACCACTTGGCGCCACTGACTGGAGGGCTCGAACGTCTCTTCGTCGGGCACATTGAACGGTTCAACCCCGCGGTTCGCGCGGCCGGTGACTTGGCACCACAGCGGGTAGATGTCCACCGGCAGTCCGAACCTCAAAGACGCGGCGTCGACATCGACGTGATCCTCGATTTGATGATCCACGATCTCGATTTACTGCTGTGGTGGACTCAAGAGCGAGCCTTGCCCGATGTGGTGAAGGTCTCTGGGAAACGGAATGCGGGTGGTCTGTGGGACGTGGCCCACGCCGAGCTCCGCACATCGAAGGGCGTGCATGCCTCGTTTACAGCGTCCCGTTTGGCTTCTCGACAGCAGCGTACTGCACGGGTCGTCGAGTCCCAACGCATCGTTGAACTGGACTATTTGAACCGAAGCGTGCGTATCAACGGCCGTGATTGCGCGGTAGCTCCCGGACCCGACGGGCTCACCGCCCAATGGCGCGGGTTTACAGACGCGATCCGCGGGGAATACACCCCAATCGCACGAGGCGAAGAGGGGCTTCGCGCGCTACAGCTCGCCGAGCGGGTACTCGATGCCCTTGGGAGCACCTCATGACACGAACCATCGCCGTGCTGATTTTGATGGGCTGCCAGTCCGAGGAGGGCGCGCTGCTGCAGTCCTGGGAGGGCATCTACCGGGTGACATCCATCCAAGAGAGCACCACCTCCTGCGACCTGCTCGACGCTGAACTCGACGAACCCCCGTTCATTCAGTTCATCGCTGCCGAGGGCGATACAGCCCATCTAGTCGAGATACGTCGATGCGCGGACGCTAACGTCTGTGAGGGCGCAGGCTGGTTCACGGGTATTGCCCCGGTCCTGCGCGAGAACCGAATCGAGGCGAGCTTCGACGATTGGTTCTACATGCCGGCGGTGGTGGGCGGCAGCTGCTCTTTGAGCCATGGCGACTACACCTTCACCCGAGCCGAACGGGATCAGTTCTCTTTCGAGATGCGGTACATCGACCGACAGGGCATCATCGCGAACACCGAAGAGGAGTGCATCGACGTGCTCGAGTCCCTCGCCGCAAAAGACGACGAGTGCGATCGTCGCCTGGTGTTCGATGCCAAGCGCGTCGAATAGGCCCCTTCGAGGCTTCGTGGCGGCGGGCGAGGCCAGCGGTGACGCCCTGGGGGCCTCATTGGTTCGCTGCCTTCAGAAGAGGTACCCCAACGCCGAATTTCGGGGGTTGACCGGGGAGGCCATGGCCGCGCAGGGCGTCCAGTCGGTGGGCAGATTATCGGCGCTGCACGCGTTTGGGCTGTTTGAGGTGCTGCCTAAGCTCACATCGATCTGGGCGCTTCGGAAAAAGCTTCAGGCCGATATTGCGTGTTGGCGGCCAGACTTGGTGGTGACCATCGACAGTCCAGATTTCATGCTGTCGTTTGCGCGTCATTGCCGTAGCTTGGGCATTCCGGTGCTACATTGGGTGAGTCCACAGGTTTGGGCCTGGCGCGCGGGTCGGGTTCGGCAGCTCGCCAAGAGCGTAGATACGCTGTGCTGTTTACTGCCGTTCGAGCCCACTTGGTACCGCGGGCTCGACCTTCGTGCGGTGTTCACCGGTCACCCCAGAGCGATCTGCGAGAAGCCGGCGCTCGCGGTTCCTGGTCGGGTGGTCTTGGCGCCGGGGTCACGGCCATCGGAGTTGCGTCGACTGTGGCCGGTATTCCGGGATGCGGCTGGGGAGTTAGCGAGAGCTGAAGCGAACGTGTCGTTTATAGTGGCCTGTGCACCTGGCGTGTCGCAGAAAGATCTACCGGGGCTGTCGGCCACCTACGTCCAGGGGCTGCCTACGGCGCTTAGGGGAGCGCAAGTGGCCTTGGTCGCCAGTGGAACCGCGACGCTTGAGATCGCCTCGGCCTCCATTCCCCAGGTGGTTGCGTATCGGGTGGCGCCGAGCACCTACCGGCTGGGAAAACTGCTGGTGCGCGGTGTCAGCCATATCGCCCTGCCCAATGTGCTGGCGGGCGCATCGGTGATTCCAGAGCATCTTCAACAGCTGAGTCCACCCGCGATAGCCCACGACTTGGTCCGGTTGATGAAGGGCGATGGTGTCGACCAGCTGCGGGTCCTGCGACCTTGGTTGGCCACGCTCAAGCCCCACGGCGCGGTGACCGCCGTGGCCGATGAAGCGGACCGTTTGCTGAACTAGATGGCGAGCTCGTCGATTTGAGCGGCGAGCACGAAGTCGGCGAGGTGCAGGCCGTTGATCTTGTGGGTCCAGAGCTCGACGCGAACCTCTCCCCAGGACAGGTGGAGGTCGGGGTGGTGGCTCGCGGCTTCGGCGAGGGCTCCAATCTGATTCCCGAGGGCGAGGGCCGAGGCGAAGTCAGGGAGAGGCCACGACCGCACCAGGTGATGGTCGTCAACGACTGACCAGTCGGCGTGAAGCTGATCGAGCAACGGCGTGAATTGCTCACTGGACATGGGAGGCATTCCTCCACGGCAAGGTTCGCAGGCGGTATGGGCGAGGTCGGACATCGTGACTCCTAGACGAAGCTATGGTTGCACACCCCGGTAGTGAGCGACCACCCCTGCTCCACGAAGATCTTTAGGATGGGTGGCGAAGCGTCCGTCGGAGGCCGGCAGGACGATCCAGCGGTAGGGGCCGGCGGGTGCGTTGGATGTCCAGCTACCGCTGTCGACCTGTGGGCCATCGTAGTGCTGCCAGGCGCGGTGGATGCGGGCGTCAACCCAGATGGTGCCTGGGTCTTGCGGAAGTTGGGCGATGACTATCGGGACATCTACCACCGGAAGCCCAGGTGCGCTGAGGACCGAGGCGGCGGTCGCGACAGCCAACGAGATGAGGGCCAGCCCTTGGGTGGCCGGCCGCCAGAAGGCCTTGAAGAGTACCGCCAAGAGCAGCAAGATGGGTGGGGTCAAAACCAGGCATTGTCGTGTTGCACCCAAGGGGTGCCATCCCATCCAGTGGGACACGCCGAATGCGAAGAGGGGCACCAGCGCTAAGGGAAGGACGTTACGTTCACCGTGGCGAAGGGACATGGCCGCAAGGCCGACCGCGACAGCCGCTCCCGCCGTGGCGCGTCCTGTGGACAACGGTCCCAACAGGATCCAGCCGAACAACTCGAGCAAGGGTATTGGCGTGGACCAGGCTGGCGCTTGGGCGGCGGGAGGGCCGGAGAGGGCGGCGATCTGTGGCCCGAGCAGGCCAAGCACCAGTGGAAGGGAACCCACGGACCAGCCCAGGAATGCGAGGCGGGCAGTGGCGTTGCGCTTTTGGCGAACAATCCCTATGCCTAGAAGTAGGCCGGCGACGGCCATGCCGGTCCAGGTCCAGATCGCGCCAAAAAGCCCGACAAGGAATGCCACGCGACCGCTGGTTTGGGTGCCGAGAAGCCACAGGATGAGCCAAACGCCTAGTCCGGCCATCGCGTAGGGTCGCCCCTCTTGGCTGTAGGCAACCCATGGGCTTGAGACGGCGCAGAACCAAGCACACAGAACGGCACTTCGCCGGCCACCCCAGACGCTTCCTGCGTACCATGCGGCGACGATGCTGGCACAGCCGGCCAGAAAAGAGGGGGCTCTTAACGCGAAGACCGATCCCAGAGGGCTGAGCAGGGCGACCAAGAGGGAGAAGGTCGGCGGATGCAGATCGGCCAGCCAGGTGGCGCCTGAGAGTGTCTGGGCCGCGTTCCAGCTGATCAGCTCGTCGAGCCAGAGCGGGCGTTGGGCCACGTGGGTAGTCCGAATGAGTCCGCCGATGAATAAGGGCGGCAGCCATCCAGGGATTTGGCGGGATTGGGGTATGTGCCCATGAGGTAATGACACCGATACCTCTTTGCAAGGGTGCCTGGGAGACGGTGGATGCGCTAAGGGCCGGTATGTCTCGCGTCGGCCACTTCAAAGAACAACGCCTGAGCCTAGCTTTCTTGGCGCTCTTGGTAGGGGGCAAGCTGGTGATGGCCCAAGAATGGGGCTTGCTCGCCGACGAGGCCCTTTATTGGGTGTGGTCCACGAACCTGGCCTCCGGCTATTTTGACCAACCGCCGCTGATCGCGTGGGCCTTACGGGCAACCACCTTGGCCTTGGGGGCCAGTCCCCTCGCGCTCCGGCTAGCACCCATCGTGATGGGGCTGCTTGTGGTTGTCTCCGGTTGGCGTCACGCAGGAGATAAGGCGCTGTGGGGACTTTGGGTGGTTGCGGTTCCATCGCTGATGTGGCTCACCTGGTTCGCCACCCCTGACGCCTTTCTGTTGGGCTTCTGGGCCGCGGGTCTGTCGTTTGGCATTCGTGGGGGTCGTTACTGGCTGCTCGCGGGGCTCTGCGCGGGTTTGGCGGTGCAGTCTAAATATTCCGGGCTTTGGTTGATGCCGGCCCTCTTGCTGGCCAACCCTTCTGATCTACGCGAGCGTTGGCCGTGGATGGGCCTGGCACTGATGGGCCTCATAGCCGCGCCAAATATCGGATGGAATGCAGCGCATGACTGGGTGTCTTTGCGCTTTGCCTTCTCGGAGGGACTCAACCATGCGCACCCACCGGGCCTGTCTGGACCGTTGATGCAGATCGTGGGTCAGCTGGGCGTCGCCAGCCCTATCTTGGGATTGCTCGGAGCGGCTTGGTGCGTATCGATGACCCGACAGATTTGGCTCGGCAGCGCCACTCGGATCGAGCGGGTCTGTTGGTGGACGTCGGCCCCCTTGCTGGTGAGCTTCGCGCTCGCCGCCCTGGGAGGTCCCCCCGAGGCTCACTGGCCTGCGCCGGCTTGGATTGGCATCGGGCTGGGCTTGTCCCATCGCACTGGCCGTTGGGTGCGCGTCGCCTGGATGGGCACGGGTCTAGGCGTGGCGCTTAGCGCGCTGTTGGTGGTCCACAGCCTGACGCCTGTGGTGCGCCTATCCCAAGACCCCGCGGCCAGGCTCACCGAGGGGCCTATCTTGGGTCGCGCCGTGGCGGTTTGGGCGCTTCCCGACGGGGTAGCGGCTTGGGAGGACGGGGTGGAACACGCCTCGCCCATCTGGACCGAGCGCTACCAAGAGGCCGCTCTTATCCATTACTACACGGGCATCCCGGCGCGGGTGTTTCCTGGATGTGGTCGGCCAAATCAGTACGATCTTTGGCCAGTGGGCCCTCGTGAACCGGGATTGTTCTTACGGCCCGCGACCGGTGGCCCGCCCACCTGTGTCGAAGATGCCGATTGGCAAGTCGGTCCTGCACGTCCCATCCGCACCGCTGACACCCAGAATCGCGCTGTGGGACCGTGGCAGATTTTCGAGGTGAAACCATGACGCCGTTACAGCGGTACGTCGGTTTGTTCCAACCGCATTTACAGGAGATGTCGGCCGCCGTCGCGTTGTTGCTGCTGTCTTCCGCGATTCCCGCGTTGGTGGTGCTGTTGTTGCAGGAGACGCTTCAAGTCCTGGAACAAGGCGCTGTCCAGGAGCAACTGATTCAGCTCTGCGTCGCATATGTGGTACTGGCGATCAGCCGAGCGGTGTTGCTAATTCTCCGGACTCGCTGGACCAAAGGGATTGCCTGGCGTGTAGCGGGGGTGCTTCGGGGGCAGCTTCACAATCAGTTCCTTCACATGCCGGCCCGGGTTCAAGGGCCACTGGGCGGGCGGTTGGCATCGTTGAGCGCTGAGGTGGACGAAGTTCAGTACGGGGTGTCGGCCTTCGTGACCGCGATTCGCAGTCCCCTCACGCTCCTCGGGCTTGGAGTGAGCTCGTTCACGGTGGCACCCGACTTGGCGTTGTGGCCATTGCTTCTCGGACCGCCCATCGCTTTGGTGGCGTGGTTTGGAGGGCAGCTCCTCCGTAGACGGGCCACCGCCCAGCGCGAGGCGCGGGCTGCGCTGCTGAGTCTCGCGGCCGATCAACTCACTGGGCTGGCGGTGATCCAGGAACGCCAGGTCGGAGAGGCTGAACTAAGCAGATTTCAACGTTTCAACTCAGTGGACCGCGACGCCCGCGTCAACCTCGAAGTGGACCGTCTATTGCCGAGTGCGTTGGTTCAGATCACCGCGGCAGTCGGTGTTGCCGGGCTGTTGATCTGGGGGGGGGCGGCGGTGGCAGGTGGCGGGCTGTTGGCATCCGATCTGGTCGCGTTTGCGGTTGCTTTAGGGTTGATGAGCAAGCCGCTGTCATCGCTCTCCGAGGTGTGGGCGCAGGTTCAGCGGTCCTTGGCTGCCCTCGATACGGTGCACACTGCACTTGAGGTGTCCATCGACGTCGATCCAGAACATCCGGCGGCGCCACCGGAGCCGCCGTTTACGCTTCAGTGGCAGCAAGTGTCCGCGCAATGGCGTGATGTACCGGTTCTGGAGAATCTGGACTTGTCGGTGGCTGCGGGCGAAATCGTCGCGTTGGTTGGTAGCTCTGGGGTAGGAAAATCTACCTTGTTGAGCCTGGTGACCCGTCAGCTGGACCCTAGCCAAGGGAGCGTTCTTGTCAGTGGCATCGACGTCCGCGACCTCAGGCGTGTCGACCTCGCCAATCTTGTGGCTCGGGTGTCCCAGCAGGCTGTCGTCTTTTCTAGGACAATCGCCGAGAATCTCAGACTTGCCCGTCCAATGGCTACCGATGACGAACTCTGGCGGGTGTTAAGACAAGCGGGCGCGGAGTTTGTTCGGGACCTGCCACAGGGCCTCGACACACCCGTAGAGGAAGGGGGGAAGCGACTCTCTGGTGGGCAACGCCAACGGCTCTGTCTGGCGCGTGCGCTACTTACTGGAGCGCCCGTGCTGTTGTTAGACGAGGCCACCAATCAAGTCGACTCGGTGACCGAGGCCGCGATGATCCACGCCCTTAAGACCCACGCGGCCGATCGGACCATCGTTTTGGTCGCCCACGATCTCGCCACTGCACGCCGCGCCGATCGCATCGTAGTCATCGCGGAAGGACGGGTCGCTCAGGCGGGCCTCCATCACGTTTTAGCCCTCGAGGAAGGGTACTATCGGACGCTCCTGACCCAGAGTGAGCACTTCTAATCATGTTCCGTACGGCGAGCGGATACAGTGTGCGCTCGCACCGGGAGCGAACTCGATGATTTCATCCATCCTTTGCGGACTGCTTGTGACCACCGCGGTAGCTAGCGACGATGCGGCGCTGTGGGTCCATCGCGGCTACATCGCACTGGAGCAGGGGCAGGCAAAGGAGGCCATCGAACTGGCTCGCACCGCCCTTGACCATCAGCCGACCGATGGTACTGCACAAGCTCTGTACATCGACGCGATGATTCGCGGTGGAGAGGGTGGCCGCGTGTTGGCCGATGTGATGGGGATAACCACTGCTGTAGAGCCGAATGAGGTCGTTTCCCTTCGCGATGCAGTCCAACAAGATGATGTCGCGGCTGCCAAAGCTGCCCTGAAGCTACTCGACCAGGTGTATCCGGCTGATTTGGCGCTGCAACAGTCCCCTTGGCTCACGTCAACAGCGTCGCCGGGAATGGCCCGCCTTCAGAAGGGGGTGCTGCGAAAAACCCGTGGCGACCACCGCCAACGATCGGCCGATTGGCTGTACCAGGCCCGCGATATTCGGCAATCGGCCAATCAGCCCCTAAACGACCTAGACGATGCTCTGGTTGTCTTGGGCGAGAGACGCCCTCCCCAAGCACCGCCGACCACCTACGAGCGGTCTGAGACGGCTCGGGCCTTGGTCCACAGCCCAAAATTGCTCCTCCCCGAGCTTGGGGCTGACGAGTCCTTTAATCTAGTGAGTCGGATATCGGCCATCGCGATCGAGGCAAAACGACCCGAGCGGGCCGAGCAGGCATGGACTCAGTTACGTGCGCGTTGGGACAGTCCACAGGCCGCAACTCTGCATGGAAATGTCCGCCTTGAGTTGGCGCAGTATCCAGAGGCGCTCGCTATCTTCGAGGACGCGGAAATTCTCGCAAGCGATCCTTGGCCCACGGATGTGGCGGTGATCGATGTAATCGCCCGTGCCCGCATGTACACCGAACAACTTCACGGTGAGGCGAGGGCGCTCGAGGCGAATGCCCGTTTGTCTGAGGCGCTGGTGGCGGTCAGTTTAGCGGAGCAGTTGCGGGGCGCGAGCGTCGATTCTCCCCTGTTCAAACGCGTTCATAAATCTATGCTCACCGAATATATGCTGTTGTCCGCAAACTATGGTGGTGCCCCGGCAGAGCGGGCCCTGAATAGGGCAAGGGCGGCCACAGACCCGTCAGAGGTCCTTCAATATGTGGCAGAGTCTATGTTCCTGTACGCCTATGCGGACGCAGGCCCTTGGCAATACGACGCCGCCGAGTTGCTGTGGCTTCAGAGTAAGGCCTATTCGAACAGCGGTCAGGCCGATCGAGCGCGAGCGCGTCTTCAATTATCGGTATTACTCAACCCCATGGCGACCCCCGAGCGTTGGCAGCGCCTTGGAGAGCTCCGCGAGGAAGACGGCCAATGGGATGCAGCATTTGCGGCGTATTCCACGGCCGCGCAGCGCGGTGCTGAGATTGGCGAGGGGCTGGAGCGCGTACACAAAGGGCCTGGAAGCGCCCAAGATGCCGCACTTTCGCTGGTCACTTTGGTGCCCGAACGACCGCCGGCGCGTGGTGTGAATGTGAAGCGCGAGCAGTTTTATGTGTACTCCGCGGGTCGCGTGGCTCGACCGGGCGCGCTGCCGCGAGGTGTGAGCTTGTCGGTGGGTCAGCAAATGCCCGACTGGTCTATCGCAACCGAACATGGCTCGATCGATGGGGAGCACTCCTATGGGCGCGCCATCGTGATGTTTTTTTGGGTAAGCAGCTGTGCACCTTGCTTGGCCGCTCTGCCTCAAGTCGCAGAAGTGGCACAAGACTTGCGAAGTATGGGGCGGGACGTCGCGGTAGTCGCGGTGTCTATGGATGACGAGCCGGCGCACTTCGAGAGGGTGCGTCGTATCGGAGATAAGTGGGGTCAACTCGTGCGAAACCCAGAGTTCGGCGTCAGAATGGGCGTTGTAGATGTACCCACCTGGTGGATAATCGATGCCAAAGGTGTGATTAGGGCACATCAAACCACATGGCTGAACGCTCGGCATTTCGAGCGCGCACTTCGTCGAGCCCTGGTCGACTAGGGCACTCTTCGCAAAAAACACGAATTGAATCTGGAGATCTCACATGTGTGGAATCATCGCGTACATTGGACCCAACTCGGCACTTCCTCGACTGGTGGATGGACTCCGGGTGATGGAGTACCGAGGGTATGACTCTGCGGGGGTCGCGCTACAGCACGACGACGGGCTTTGGGTTCGTAAAGACGTAGGCCGCGTCGCCGCTCTAGCCGAGCGGGTCGTGGGGGGACCTACCACCCATAGCGGCATCGCCCATACCCGTTGGGCCACCCATGGCGAGGTCACCGAGGCCAATGCACACCCCCATCTGGATGGCGATTTGCGGATCGCTGTGGTTCACAACGGCATCATCGAGAACAGCACTCATTTGCGAACGGCCCTAGAGGCGGAAGGCGTGACCCTTCGTTCCCAGACCGACACCGAGGTGCTGCCTCACCTTATTCGCAAGTATTACAAGGGAGATCCTGTCGCCGCGGTTCTTGAAGCGCTAAAACAGGCCAGGGGAACCTACGGTATGGCAGTGCTCTTTGCCGACCATCCCGATCAGATTATCGCGGTTCGGAATGGGTCTCCGCTGGTGATCGGTCTGGGCGACGGCGAGTCCTTGCTGGCCAGCGACCCACAGGCTGTGGTGTCCATGACGCGCCGGGTGGGCTACCTCCAGGATCGGGAGTTGGCGGTAATCACAGCGGATGGCGTCGTTGTCCAGACGTTGGCGGGCAACGACGCTACGCTGAACATCGAGACCATTGATAGTGATTATGCGCTCGCGGATTTAGAAGGTTTTGAGCACTTTATGCTCAAGGAAATCTACGAGCAGCCACGTAGCATCCGGCGCGCACTCCGTGGACGTCTTCAATTGGAAGAGGGCAACGCCAAGCTCGGTGGCCTGAACATGGACCCCCGCGACTTGCTGGGCGTGCAGCGGCTGATCAACCTCGGCTGTGGCACCAGTTACCACGCAGGCATGATCGGCGCGATGGCCGTCGAGGCACTAGCGCGGGTCCCCGCTCGTGCAGAGATCGCGTCAGAGTTCCGATACCGCCATCCGATTATCCAGCGAGATGCTTTGTTCCTGGCGATCTCACAATCTGGAGAAACCGCAGACACGCTTGGCGCTATGGGTGAGGTCATCACCAAGGGCGGAACTGTTATGGGCGTGGTCAATGTGGTGGGTTCCACCGTCGCCCGCATCAGTGGGAGGGGGGTATACGTTCACTCGGGTCCTGAGATTGCGGTGGCCAGCACCAAGGCATTCACGTCCCAAATAACCGCGTTGCTGGTGTGTACGCTGATGCTCGCCCGAACCCGAAATCTGTCGCTGAGTGAGGGGCAGGCTGTGGCCTCGGAGTTGGATTCCATGCCTGAAAAGGTACGGGAATACCTCGAAAACCCAGGTCCGATCGATCAAGCCGCGCAGTGGGTTGCCGAGGCTTCCTACGTGTTGTTTCTGGGGAGAGGCTTCTCGTATCCAGTCGCACTCGAAGGTGCGCTGAAGCTCAAGGAAATTGCCTATATTCCCTGTGAAGCGTACCCTTCTGGCGAGATGAAGCATGGCCCCATCGCCATGTTGCAGAAGAACACACCCGTCATCTTTGTGGCGCCCCGCGATGGGCAGCGCGAGAAGGCCATTTCAAACCTGCGGGAGGTTCAAGCGCGTGGGGCGCGGGTCATCGCCATTCACACAGAGGGCGATACCGAGATCGCCGAGCTGGCCGACCTGTCCATTCCGGTGCCGAGCTGCCAGTCCTATGCAAGCCCCCTTCTCACGACGCTCCCGCTACAACTGTTGGCGTACAAATCCGGCCTGCTATTGGGTCGTGACGTCGATAAACCTCGAAACCTAGCCAAGTCGGTCACTGTGGAGTAGCCCTCTCTTTAGACCACGACCTCTACGGATCGCCATTTCCCACGAGCCTTTGTGCTGGCCCGCACTAGCCTGCGGGTCCACCGCTGTGGTAAATTTGTTCCTTGGCGTTCACCCGTAGCACGCACCCGAGGACGGCCTAGTGGCACCCCAAGCGCGAACTTGTGTCGAGGCAAGGGGTCGCTAACGGAGGTAATACAGGCTAGCAATTGGTCTCGATAGGAGAACACATGAGCCGGATCCAGGTTCGTCCAATTACGCTTCCACAAGACGCCGCCAAATTCGTGAAGTCTTGGTGGCCCATTTACAAGGACGACCCACACTGGGTGCCACCCTTGGTCTTTGAGCGGAAGACGTTTTTTGATCCATACCAGAATCCGTACTTCAAGATCGCCGAAGTGCAGTTGTTCATGGCCTTTCGCGATGACAAACCGGTTGGCACAATCGCCGCAACGGTAGACAGCGTGGTGCAAGAGAACGAGCCTGGACTTGGCCTATTTGGATTCTTCGAGTTCGAAGATGACAAGGATATTTCTCGGGCTCTATTCGCCGCGGCGGCCGAGTGGCTGCGCAAGAAGGGTATGAAGACCGCCCGCGGGCCCTACAACTTGAGCCCGAACCACGAGTTCGGACTCCTGGTAGACGGATTCGACACCGACCCGATGATCGCTAATCCCCACAATTTGGCCTACTACGGCGACCACTACGAGGCAATTGGTCTAGAGAAGTCCATGGATTGGTATGCGTACTGGATGGACAAGGGCCCATTGCCCGAGAAAATCGAGGCGATCGCCGAGCGCTTCTTGAAGCGCAACCCCGAAGTTACGCTTCGGAAGGTCAACTTGGACGACTGGGACAACGAAGTCCGGCTGTTCCGCGAGATCTACAACGACGCCTGGGAAGACAACTGGGGCCACGTCTACTTCGGCGATGACGAATTCTACTGGGCGGCGAAAAACCTAAAACAGATCGTGAACCCCGACCTGTGCTGGTTTGCCTACGTAGGCGACGAATGTGCGGGGGCGAGCATCACATTGCCCGACTATAATCAGGTCGCCAAGAAGATGAACGGCTCCTTGTTCCCGTTTGGCTGGTACCACGGACTCTTCGGCGCTCGTAAGATCGACGCCCTACGGGTTTGGGTGCTCGGCATCAAGAAGAAGCACCAGCGGATGCCGCTAGGCGCGCCGTTGTATACGCGCACCTGGGAAGAAGGGCTGAAGCTAAACATCCGCGGCGCCGAGGCCTCCCTCATCCTCGAGACCAATACCCGGATGCGCGGTGCCTTAGTGAAGTTGGGCGCCCGTATCTACAAGACCTACCGCACCTACGACATCGACCTGGGCGTGTCCTAGGGGTGTACCCGAAAACGTGCGCTCGGGCGGCCTAAGGCCAACGCAGCAGCAATCCAGAGGACGTCCATCCCAGAGGGGTGTCCCCAATGGTGTGGGTGCCGATAAGGCGCTGCCCCGCTACTCTTATCCGCTTGGCAGAGGGAAGGGCGGCGGAGAGGACGGGCTGCCCGTCTTTAATCGTCCAGCACTGACCAGCGGAGTCGAGGAC
>JAACDH010000347.1 GCA_009936995.1 Rhodobacterales bacterium | reverse complement strand
CGCCACCGAGCAGTGCAATGGCATCGATGACGACTGCGATGGCGTCGTTGATGATGGGGCCGCCTGCGGTTGCACCCACGACACCTACGGCGACCGGGCCTTCCAGTTCTGCACCACTCCCCGCATGCACAACCAGGCCGAGCAGGACTGCGGCGCGATTGGCTACAACCTGGCCCACATCGAGGGCCCAGGCGACAACCTTTTCCTCTACAACACCGCGGTTTCAGTCGCCGATGTCCCTTGGTGGGTGGGCGGCACAGATATCGCCGCTGAAAGCCTCTGGGCCTGGACTGACGGCACGCCGTTTTTCTACAACAACTGGGCCGCTGGAGAACCCGACAACTTTAACAACGAAGACTGCGTAGAGCTCAATTGGATCCCCTACCAGTGGAACGACGCCAGCTGCGGCGACACCAATGCCTACATCTGCAACGCGCCACCCGACCTGCAGGTGTGGTTCTACGACTTCGATGGCGATGGGTACGGCGACGCCGCGCTCCCCCTCGACGCCGCCCAGCAACCCGCCAACTACGTCCTCGACAGCTCCGACTGCGATGACACCGACAGCACCCTCCACCCAGGCGCCGTCGAGATCACCTGCGACAATTGGGACAACGACTGCTCGAACGGCACCCTCGACCGACCCGACGCCGATGGAGACTCGTACAACGTCTGCGACGACTGCGACGACAGCAACCCCCTCGTCAGCCCCGGCAGCATCGAGGTGGACTGCGACGGCCTCGACAACGACTGCAACCCCGCCACCCTTGACGACCAGGCCGGGTGCGACCTCGATCCCGACAACGACGGCGTGCTCACCGGCGACGAGCTGGTCCAGGGAACCGATCCAAACAACCCCGACTCCGACGGCGACGGCATTAATGACGGCGACGAGACCGGCGACTCCGATGGCGACGGCACCCTCGACGCCCTCGATCCCGACGACGATGGCGATGGCATCAACACCATCGACGAGGGCACCGACGACCTCGACGAAGACGGCATCCCCAACTACCTCGACCCCGACTCCGATGGCGACGGCGTGCCCGATGGTATCGACCCCTCGCCCCTTGACAATGGCGCAAGCGGCGACGTCGGAAAACCAACGAACACCGTGGACTACGGCTTTGGTTGTAACAATAGCGGCGCTCCAACAGGTGTTTGGTGGCTACTGCCTCTGCTCGGCCTACGGCGACGTTCCAAGGCCCTGTGTCTGCGGTAGCCTGACCCATGGGTGAAGGCGGATAAAGCGCACCAGGCCAAAAAACCCCACCACCCATGAACTCGAACAGCACGCAAGCCCCCCTTGAGCTTCCCGATACGCCCCCAAAGCGGTATACTGAATCGGGAGATGTGCCAATGCTTCTTTTGCTCCTCAGTTCCTCGTGGCTGCTCGTACAACTCGGTGGCTGTACCTGGGTTGATCAAGCCGAATACAACGACCGCATGGACATCGACGGCGATGGCATCGAGGGGCTCATCGACTGCGATGATAACAACCCGGATATTCGCGAGCCCACCACCTGGTTTCAAGACGGAGACGAGGACGGATATGGCAACCCAGACGACGTCAAGTCCGCCTGCGAGAGACCCAACGGATACATCGACAACAATCGCGACTGCGACGACACTGACCCCGCCCTCAACCCCGCCGACAGCGACTCCGATGGCGCCTCAACCTGCGACGGCGACTGCGACGACGACGACTTCAGCCGAAACCTCCAAGACGTAGACGGCGACGGCTTCACCACCTGTGACCCGGTGGCCGACTGCGATGATAATCAAGGTTCCATCCACCCAGATGCCACAGAGATCCCAGGCGACGCCGTCGACCAGAACTGCGACCTGATCGATCTTTGTTTTCTGGACGTTGACGAAGACGGTGCGCGCCACGACATCGATGTTCAGGCCTCCGCAAACATCCTCTGCACCGATATCGGCCTTAGCCTGGCAGATGCGCCCGTGGACTGCGACGACGACAATCCCCTCGTCGCTCCCGGCCTCCAAGAGTTCTGCAATTTCATCGACGATGACTGCGATGGGGTCGTTGACGAAGACGCCGTCGATCTGACCGATTGGTACTACGACGGCGACGGCGATGGGTACGGAACTCCAGAGGACCTCAACCAGCCCGTGGCCACAACCTGCAACCCACCTAGCGGATTCGTGGCAGATCCCCAGTTCGACTGCGACGACACCAACGACGCCCTCAACTACAATGATGACGACGGCGACGGCGAGACCAGCTGTGGAGGCGACTGCGACGACAACAACAGCCTCCTGAACACCCTGGACGAAGACGGGGACTTCTTCAGCACCTGCGAGGGCGACTGCGACGACAACGACCCCACCATTTTTGTCGGAGCCGTCGACGAATGGTACGACGGCGTCGATAACAACTGTGACGGGCTCGACGACTACGACCAAGACCAAGACGGCTTCATCGAGGCATCTATCGACGAAGCCTTCCGCGGCGGAACCGCTCCCAATGGGGGAGACTGCGATGACCTCGTCGCGACCACCTATCCAGGAGCGAGGGAGTGGTGCGGAGACTACCAGCTCGTCAATCTCGAGCGAACGTACATCGACTCTGACTGCGACGGGGAGCACTACCTACCCGACACCGTGAGCGGATTGGTGGACGGGCTGGGCACCTTCGATCTCGCCGTCTACGACGCCTCCGATCCAGCCTCTATTTCTATTGGTCTCTTCACCCTGTGGGATGGCATGGCGCTAGACGGCACAGACACCAGCTCCCTCAACCCCGATTTAAGGATCGGCGAGATCGGGGTCTGTCCGCGCAGCGACGGGTCGGCCTGGCTTGTCTCCATGGACCTCACCGCAGCGGTGGCCGCCGCACCGGTCCTCATCACCGGCCACGGCGCCCCCCGTCTAGACGGCAGTCCGGGTGGACGGCTCTTTTGGGCCGACTCAGCCCCCGGAGGCAGCGGCTTCGCGGTGTCCAATCTGGCCGTAGGGGGGTCCATTCACGATGGCTGGTTCTTCATCGCAGACGCCGGCACAGAAGGAGAACTTCCCTTTCTATATCTCGAGGGTGTCTCCTTCGAGGACCCGGTCCTGTGGGACTCGCTCGACGCGCCCAACCTGGTCGACGCGTACAACGCGAGGGTCACCCTAAACGACGTGACCGCCAACGATATCGGTGTGACCTCGCTGGTGCAGTCCTTCCTCAACTGTGAAGGGTGTCAGCTCAACGCCTACCTGTTGGAGATGAGCAACGCCTACTTCGAGGAGCAGGCGCTCCACCTTGTCAACACAGACACCCAGCTTGACTCGATGAACGCGGAGAATCTTCACAGCAAGGGACGGGGCGCCGTCGCCTACGTACACGAGGGGTCCCTGTCCGTAGATGGAAAGGGCAAAGGCGATGGCCCCGACTTCAGCACAGGCCCCGGAACCAACGTGGGTATTGGTGACGCAAGTGGTATCGTATTCGATCCTCTGCTCCCGTCGTTGGGCGTGTTCTCCAACAACATCTCGGAGCTCGACGGTGGGCTCTTCTACATCCTCGATGCGGACCTCACCCTCGAGACTCCTCTGGTCGATGGCAACGAGGCCTGGGGCAACGGGGGAGTCCTGTTTGTGGAGGGGCTGAGCACCGTATCCGTCTATGACACCAAGTTCCTGAACAACACCGCCCAGGACGGTGGAGTGATACACACTTCGGTGGACGTCTTCGTAGACGACTGCATCTTTGATACCAACCTAGCCCGCGCACTGGGTAAGGGAGGCGCGATCTACGCCGACGCTGCCGGGGCCGTGTGGTCTACGGACTCGCTCTATGACAAGAACGCCGCGGACGTCGGAGGGGCCATTGCCCTGGCTCGAGGGTCGTGGTCTGCACGCCTGACCGGAGACACCTTCACGGCCAACGTCGCCAACGGAGGTGGAGGCGCAATTTACGCCGCCGAGGCACTGGTCTCCCTCGTCGGAAGCACGCTGAACGCGAACGAGTCCGCACTGGGGGGAGCCGCGCTCCACCTTGTTAGCGCCGTGGCCCTCGACGTTGACTCCGACTTCATAGACAACGGGGTGAAATCAGACTCGCCCGGCGCAGTCACAGTCGACACCAACAGCGCGCTCTGGCTAAACCCCGCTGGGCAGTGGCGTGACAACAGAGCCGTCGACATCGGCCTCGATAGGGCCACAGGCTTCGACACCTTCTTCCCCGTGCCGGGGACCGAGGTGCTCTGCGGACTCGGCCAGGGCTGTCAGGTGATTCTATCTGTGGATCCAGTTTGATCGCATCACTCCTAATCTCTGCGGCGCTGGCGTCCCCCTGCGAGCCATCGACCGTCCTCTCGTTAGAGTCCGCGGCGGCCTCGGCAACTCAGGCCTTCGCGGCCCTCGATCTCGACGCCTTCGAGCGCGCCCGAGACGAGAGCATGGTCCTGCTGCCCTGCCTTGAGGAGCCCATCACCGCGAGCGCGGCCTCCGGCTACTATCGGGTCCTCGCCATGGACGCCTTCATCGCCCAAGATCTCGAAGGAGCCGAAGCGGCGTTTGGATCGTTGCGAGACGCCTATCCGGGCTACCGCCTCTCCTCCAGTGTCGCGCCCCGCAACCATCCCCTTCGGGTCCGCTTCGACGCCGCCGCCATCCGCGTATGGGCGCAGCCCATCGAGGTCGCCGTTCCCCTCGAAGCCACCCTGCTGATCCACGGCCGCCATAGGCTCACGCTGCCCACCGATCGTCCCGCAATTGCCCAGCTCCTCGACTCCGAGGGGGCGGTCTCCTGGACTCAGCACCTGGCCGTGGGCGACGATCTACCCGAATACGAAGCGGCCCCCGACAACATGCGCGTGGCCTATCTCGAGCAAAGGGTGATCATGGCGCCCCCACATCGCTATCCTTATGAGCTCGCCGCCTCCTCTGGCGTCCTCCTCATCGCCTCGGGCACAATGCACGTTCTCGCCGCCTCCTCCCGCCGAGAATTCGAAGACCCCAGCACGCCCTACTCCGAGCTCGCTTCGGTCCGCGGCCGGACCAATGGGCTCAACGTGGGCCAAGTGGTCACCGGAGTGGCCGGACTGGCCCTCGGAACCGTCGCGGTGGTGCGCTGGTGATCCCACAGCGACGGCGCTACCAGATCGTGCGAACCCTGGGTAAGGGGGCCTTTGGAACGGTCTACCAGGCGCTCATGACCTCGGAGGGCGGCTTCGTCAAAGAGGT
>JAACDH010000346.1 GCA_009936995.1 Rhodobacterales bacterium | reverse complement strand
TGTGTCGTCCGGCGGCCTCCCCGGGCACTTACCCGGCGGGTGTCGGCTGCTTCCAAGATGCGGACTGCGGGTTTGGCCTCAGCTGTGCTGACAGCCAGTGCTCTGCCGGAGCGGGTGACGGTGGCGGGTCCAGCCCCTGGGGGGAATGATCTCGCGCCATCGCCAGTCGCTATGTCGCTTCCCTTGACGAGCCCTTTGCCAACTTGAGCAACCTGCCCGGAACCTCCTCGTCTGGGCGCAGTCAGACTTCACACGCGGTTCAACAGGGCCCTCGACATCCACCGAAAACGCCGCTACTCAGGCCGTCACTTGGAGAGCTCGAATGCGCAAGTCCGTCGCCACGGCCCTCGCCCTTTTTTTGAGTCTTGCCGCCACCACCGCCTCTGCGCAGCAGCGCAGGGTTCTTCTTCTGGAGGAGGAGGTCATCAAGGGCGAGGTGCAGAAGCCCACGGTGACCTTGTTCGTGAGCCGCCAGAACATCAACACTGATGCCACGCTCGAGCTGCGCGAGTCTTTCGTTCCGCGGATCGTGGAGAGTGTAGAAGAAAGTCCGTTTTGACCGCATTCATGGGGCATCCCAGCCCCGTATTACAACGACTTCACAGGGGCTCGGTGACACGAGTCCCGCACTTCCGGTAAGGTTCAGCCGGCCTCTCGGACGTCCCCAAGGTCGGTGGACGTACCGAGTTTCTTAATCACAGTTCGCAAGTCAGCGTCCCAATCAGGGACCCGTCCCGTAGGAGGGTTGCAGATGAACTTCTTCGTAGACGCGATGGCAAAGGGTGGGGAATTCATGTACCCCATCCTCCTCGCTGCCATTTTCGCACTCGCCATCGCCTTCGAGCGTCTGTACTACGTCATGTTCCGTGCCAACATCAACGGCACTGCTTTCATGGCGCAGGTTCAGAAGCTCATCATGGCAAACAACATCGACCGCGCCATCAAACTGTGCAACGCGGAGCCCAACGCGGCTCTCCCCCGTGTGCTCAAGGCCGGTCTTACTCGCGCCAATCGGAGCGAAGTTGAGATCCAGAACGCGGTTGATGAAGCCGTGCTCGAGGTGTTTCCGCTTCTCAACAACCGCACTGGCTACCTGCCGATGCTCGCCAACGTCGCTACGCTGACCGGTCTCCTGGGAACTATCCAGGGCCTCATCGTTGCGTTCAAGGCAGTTGCAACCGCTTCGGCCGAGTCGAAGCAGACGCTCCTGGCTGCGGGTATCTCGACCGCGATGTACACCACCGCTGGTGGTCTGGTTGTCGCGATTCCCACCCTGGTGCTTCACTCGATCATCGCGGCTCGCACCACCAAGATCATGGATGACGTCGATCAGTTTGCGCTGAAGACCGTCAACCTCCTTGGTGCTCGCCGTCGCGGGACGCTGAAGGATGACGGGACTGCGGCCAACGGCTGATTGCCGAACGCACGCCTTGCGAGCGCATCGGAGGCCGGTCTCGGCCGGCATCCACTTTCTTTGCGCCCGTATTGATCCATACCTGCCGTCGTCCTGATGACGGCGTGTTGACCCACGCGGGCAGATTCCTCGCGTTCAGGGAGCCAGCTCAATGGCTGTCAAGCGTAAAGCTATCGAAGATCCGGATCTGAACCTCACGCCAATCATGAACTTGGTGACGATTCTGATCCCGTTCCTGATCATGGCGGCGCAGTTCGTCCAGCTGTCGGTCATCGACAGCACTCTGCCTGCGATCGGTCCGCCGACAGAGGTGGAGCCCCCGAAGCCCGATGACAAGCCCCCGCTCCAGCTCAGTCTGGCGCTCAAGGGTGACGGCATCGTGGTGTTGGGCGCTGACCAGATCATCTACCCTGACGGTGCCCCTGAAGTTGCTGAAGGGGAGAAGCGTCCGCCCACCCTGCCGTGCAAGTCGGGTGGCGTCTGCACCAACGTCGAGGACTACGACTGGGATTCACTGCAGCAGAAACTCAACCTGATCAAGGATGAGTACCCCGACGACGAGAATGTCATTCTCGTGCCGGCCAGTGACACGCAGTACGAGATCATCGTTCGCGCGATGGACATCGCTCGTGAGGATGCCGAAGCTGGCACCGGCGATGGTCCTCGCACCCTCTTCCCCTTCGTCGTCGTCGCTGGCGGCGCGATGTGATGACCCGTCTATTCGGGGCCTTGGCTCCGCAGACGGCTCAGTGAGGCATCTTCGATGGCTACAAAGAAAGCGCGACGCCCTGAAGTCGACACCAACCTGAACATCAACTCGATGATGGACATGATGACCATCATCCTGGTGTTCCTGCTCAAGTCGTATTCGGCATCCGACGTCTCGGTCGCTCCCAGCGACAACCTGACCCTTCCATTCTCCTCCGCCCAGAAGGCGCCCGAAGTGGCCGTCAACCTGGTGATCGAACAGGGTCAGATCCTGGTCGATGGTGTGCCGGTGCTCCAGCTTGGTCGCAAGGCCGACGAGGAGTCTGGCAAGGAACTTGCGTCCATTCCGGAGGATGAGATGCAGGGGCAAAATATCGGCAAGCTGTACGATATTTTGTTTGAGAAGGCCGAGCAGGCAAAAACCCTTGGCGAACGGTCGAACAACCCCGACCTCGCATTCAAGGGCCGTATTCTGCTTCAGGTTGACCGCGAGATGCCGTACTCGGTGCTGCGGTCCGTGATGTACACCGCTGGGCAGGCCCAGTTCGGTGAATTCAAGTTCGTCGTCTACAAGCAGGAGTAGACGTCTCGCCGGTGCCCGAGAATGGGTGTAGGGTCATCTTTTGATGCCTTTCTCGGTCTCCGCACACGCCCCGCTGTGGGCGTGTTGTTGTCTGTGAACGTATCGCCCAGGCGCAAGTTGCACAGCAACTTTGCGCTCAGTCCAAGTCTCTTGGGCCCTCAACCCTCCCCTTCCGTTTCGTGTACTCCCGGGAAGCCTCCGCGATGAAAGCAGGGCAAAAGGTTAGCGAACCCCTTCCGATTCTCATTGTCGAGAGACATCGGAACGCAGCGGGCACATCGCCCGTGTGTAAGGTGATCGATCCCACCTCCCAAGCGGACTCCGTCGGAGAGAGGAAGCGAATCTATGGCTGACCAGGCGAAGACCCAGCCCCGAGTCCTCCGGATCGGGATCGTTCAGGGCGGCAAGATCGTCCACGAGCGGCTCATCAAGCCGGGACAGGGCGTCACTATCGGAGAGTCACCGAAGAACACCTTCGTAGTGAAAGCCGATGGGTTGCCCAAGCGGTTCACGTTGTTCCATCCGAAGGGCGCCAGCTACTCGCTGGGCGTCACGGAGGCGATGACCGGGAAGGTTGCTCTCGCGGGCGGCATCAAGTCGATGTCCGACCTCGTGGAGGACATTGCTGGCACCAACGGCGTCCACTTTGTTGAGCTGAGCCCCACCGATCGCGGCAAGGTCGTGATTGGGGACGTGACGGTGCTCTTCCAGTTCGTGACTGCGCCGCCCGAGTCTGCTCGAAAGGTCACGCGACACGACTTCCGTCCCAGGCTGATGGACGAAGACGACCCCATCTTCCTCGGGTTGCTCTCGCTGTGGAGCACCGTGGGCGCGGTGATGTTGGTGTACGCCTACAACACCGAACCCATCGACACCATCAGCATTGAGGAGCTGCCGGACCGCTTCGTCAACATCGTGATTCCCGAAAAGCCCGAGAAGCCGCCGGAAGTTCCCGAGGTTGAGGATGGGCCGGAGATCGAGACGAAGAAGGCGGAGAAGGAAAAGAAGGAAGAAGAGAAGAAGGAGGTTGAGCCTCCTCCGCCGAAGAACGAGAAAGAACGGCGCGAGAACGAAGCCCGTCGACTTGAGAAGAAGCGCGACGACCTCACAAAAAAGTCCGCCGTGCTGGCGCTCATCGGTACTCGCGGCTCCAACAACTCCGGTAGTACCATTGCGGACGTGTTTGGCGATAGCGATGCGGCTCTCGGCGACCTCGACGAGGCCCTGGACGGTGTGTCTACGGCCGAAGTGGCCGATGGTGACCCCGATGGACTGAAGGGTTCGAAGGACGGCGGCGGACGCGACGATGCATCTGTGGGCATAGATAGGGGGGGAGGGAGCCAAGCCGCCAAGACCAAGAAGGTCGAAGTAGCGGCGCCGAAGGGACGTGCTTCTGTCGGCCGTGTCGAGGCCTACGATGGCGAGGGCGCTGACGCCGTGAAGGCTGCACTGCGCAAGTACAGCAGTCAGCTGAAGGCGTGCTACGAGTCTCGTCTCAAGCAGAATCCCAACACTTCCGGTCGTGTGGTCCTTGAGATCGACGTCAACGAGGGACGCGTCTCAACCGCTTTGATCGCGGAAAACTCCACCGGTGACTCCGCACTCGGCTCGTGCATCACCAAGCGGGCTCGTGGTTGGCGTCTTCCGTCTGGCACAACCGGCACCTTTGCGTTCCCGCTCACCTTCGAGGGTGCCTGACCCTTCGAGTGTGCACCCCGACTTGAAGTGACTCGACCGTGGTGTTTGGGGGGCGTTGGGCCCCCCGGCTTCGTCTTGGGTCTTCGGGACAAAGAGAGCTCTGGTTTGAGATCTTGCGGATCGACCACCAGCAGCGAATTTCCCATAATTGCCGAATTGTTGATGGTCACTGACCCGATGGTGGGTCAACCTCGTTCATGTTGACGTCTTCAAAACCGCGAGACTGGCATCCAGCACGCTGTTGTGACGCTCCCGCTGTCGAACTATGTGGTATAGGCGCCTGACCT
>JAACDH010000345.1 GCA_009936995.1 Rhodobacterales bacterium | reverse complement strand
TCTTCCTGATGCACTTAGGCTTTGCGGCCCTCGAAGCTGGAATGACTCAAGCCAAGAACACCGTCAACATCCTCTTCAAGAACATCAGCGTCCTTTGCATCGGGCTGCTTACATACGCATTAGTCGGTTTTAACCTGATGTATCCAGGCGAAGAATTCGCCGGCGGTCTGTTCGGCTTCAGCGGTTTCGGATTACACACCGACGCCGCGGGCTTGACCCTTGCGTACGCCGACGGACACTACACCTACTGGACCGACTTCATCTTCCAAGCGATGTTCGCCGCCACCGCAGCCACCATCGTCAGCGGCGCCGTGGCCGAGCGCATCAAATTGCCCGCCTTCTTGGTATTCGCAACGTTCTACGTGGCTATTATCTACCCAATCGTGGGGATGTGGCACTGGGGCGGCGGCTGGCTCTCCGAGCTCGGGTTCCACGACTTCGCAGGATCTACATTGGTTCATGCGGTGGGCGGATGGGCCGCACTGGTCGGGGCCAAGGTGCTCGGTCCCCGGATCGGTGTGAAGCCTGGACAGACCATCGCGCCACACAGCCTACCTTTGGCCGCCATTGGGGTTCTGCTTCTTTGGTTCGGTTGGTACGGATTTAATGGAGGTTCGGTCCTCTCGGCAGATCCCGCGGGCGTGTCGTTTGTGGTCGTCACAACCAGCCTCGCCGCCGCCACCGGTGTGGTCGCCGCGGTTCTAGTGGCCTACCTGCGCACCCAAATCGCCGATCTAGCCATGGCCCTAAACGGAGCCCTGGCCGGACTGGTGGGCATTACCGCAGGCGCAGATTTGGTGAGCCCCACGGCCGCCATCATCATTGGCGCGGTCGCAGGCGTGCTGGTCGTCCTTGCAACTTGGGGACTTCAGGTGATCAATCTAGATGATCCAGTTGGCGCGATCCCTGTTCATCTGGTTTGTGGTGTTTGGGGAACCCTCGCCGTAGGACTCTTCTCAGCGGACATATCGGTGATCAGCCAGCTCATCGGGATCGGCGCCACCGCGGTCCTCTGTCTGAGCAGCAGCACCGTCGTCTTCATCGTCATCGATCGAGTTTGGGGGCTTAGAGTGTCGGCCCAGGAGGAGATTGAGGGGCTCGACGTGGGAGAACACGGCGTCAACGCCTACGCCTTGATCCGCCCGACCACGCCAATCGCGTTCGCGGCGAAGTAAACCCCCTCCTAGCTGACCTCAAGCAACTCACGGATCGTACTCAACAGGATTTGCGGCGAAAAGGGTTTGTGCAAAAACGCGGTAGTCCCTTCGTCTTGGGTGGCGCCCATCTGGTTAATGCCGACCTTGTAGCCGCTCATCATCACTACGCGCAGTCCGGGGGCGCGCCGGCGGAGTAAATACAAGGCTGCGTTGCCGTCCAGCACGGGCATGGACAGATCGAGCAGCACAAGGTTGATCTCGTCTTCCAGAGACTCGAACAGGTTGACCGCCTCACGACCGTTTGACGCAAACTTGCAGGTAAACCCCGCACCTTCAAGAACGCGACCGCAGGCAGTCCGCACCGCAATCTCGTCATCGACCACCAAGATTCCCTGGCCCCCAGAGAGCTCTTTGGTTGGCGTCAACACGGCATCGACCTCTACCCCCTCCCCGTGGGGTATCCACGCCCGGAAACACGCCCCCCCCTCTTCCGCGTTGAGGGTGAGGGTGCCCCGATGGGCGCGAAGGATCCCTTGTACCGCCGCCAGTCCCAGCCCCCGACGTTGGGGACTGGTCGAGAAGAATGGCTCGAATATGCGCTCGCGCAGTTCATTGTTCACCCCTGGGCCGGTGTCGTGTACTTCTACCCAAGAATATCGACCACTGATAGGCGGATATCCAGGCGCGGGACCATCGAGCTGATGCTCTTTCGCGACTTCAGAACCCACCCGAACCGCTACCCGACCGCCCTTGGCCCCCATGGCCTGAGTCGCGTTGTCCACCAGCTGCCGAATCACCGTGCGGAGTTGACGAGAGTCCCCGTGAACGAGGGCACCAGTCTCGAGCTGAGCGACCACTTTCACTCGGTGCCCTCTGGACAGCTCCGAAAGCATGTCTTCGCAGAGACTACCCAGGTCGAAGCTTGATAAGCGCATTTGACCCTGTCCCGCAAAAGCCGTCAATTGACGGCAGAGATCACCCGCCTGTTCAGCGGCCTCCGTGATCTCGACGATGGGCTCATGCAGCTCGCTGTGTTCGGGAAGCTCCTCGCTGAGGTAATAGCTGTTGACCAGCACCGAACCGAGCAGGTTGTTGAAGTCGTGGGCCAGACCGCCCGCCAAATTGCCTAGGCGCTCTTGCACCAGAGCCTGACTGTCCCTACGCTCGATCTCCGCGTTTGCAGAATTGGACTCTTCGAGCTGCGCGGAGCCCGGTTCGAGTTCGGTGTCGTCGTGACAGGTGGCGAGTACGTGAAGATCATCGGCGTCCTCGACCACCGAGAAGGTGATGCGAAGCCCCACGTCACCCGCTCTCATCCGGTAAATTTCGGTCCCGCGGGCGGCGATCACCCTTGCGATGCGACGTAAAACCGCCGACCGCGCCTGCCCCAGCCGGTTGCCAAAGTCATCGCCCTCATGAAGCACGCCCACGCCAGGGATGGGCCGGCTTGCCCAGCGAACCTGACCATTTAAAGCCAATAATACGAGGGTGTCGGGCACGGCTTGGACCAGTGCTCGCCATCGTTCCGCCGTGAATGTGCCGCCCGCCATGGGCTGCCCTCCGCACCATCAACGTAACCATACCGCAAGATGGCGAAACCGCGACCGTCAGTGACGAACCGGGACCTGCAGACTGATGTCTAAAGCGCGTACACTGTCTAAAGGAGGATGGATGCGCCGATTTGTAACGATGGTCCCGCTGGCCCTACTACTCGCACTGGTTCCCAATGGAGGAAACGCTGGTTCTCCACCAGAGGTAGAGCCCATGGTCACCGCCATGGTCAGTCAACTGATGCAGTTCAAGCATCTGACCAACAGCCAGATGAACGACGAAACCAGCAGTCGTTGGCTCGACCGATACCTCTACACCCTCGACGCCAATCGAATGTACTTCCTGGCATCCGACATCCAGGAATTCGAAAAGTACAGGGATATCCTGGACGACGACCTCGGCCGAGGCGCCGGAGCCGACCTCCAACCCTCCCGTGAAATCTGGGAGGTGTGTGTGAAACGACGGGCCGAGCGCTACGCCTTCGCCCTCGCCGAGCTCGAACGCGAACACGACTTCAGCGCCGACGAATCGTTCGTTCTCGACCGTCGAGATAAGCCCTGGGCCACCAACTCGGCCGAGCTCGACGAGCTGTGGCGCAAGCAGGTCACCGAGCAGCTGCTCAGCGGCGTCCTCGCCAAGGTCGACCCCGCCGAGCGAGTCGAGCAACTCCAAGAGAGCTACCAAATCCGAGCCAAGCAAGACCTCGAGATGGAGGAGATGGATGTGCTGGAGTACTACCTCTCTGCACTCACCAGCTTGTCTGATCCGCACTCTCGCTACTTCAAGCCCGCCGAACGCGACAACTTCGAGATCGACCTCTCGAATTCTGTCGAGGGAATTGGCGCTGTGCTGCGGGTTCGGCGCGAATACACCACCATCGAAGACCTCGTTCCCGGCGGCCCCGCCAAGCGTTCGTTAGCCCTTCAAAAGGGCGACCGCATTGTGGCCGTGGCCCAAGGCGATGAAGACGCCACTCAGATTGTCGGTTACCGCATCGACAAAGTGGTCAAGCTCATCCGCGGCAAGAAGGGCACGGTGGTGAACCTCACGATCCTGCCCGTCGACGCCGAAGACCCCACCGCCACCAAAGTCGTCACCATCATCCGCGACAAGGTCGTGCTCAAGGACAAAGAGGCCAAGTCCGAAATTCACGAGGTCACCGGTCCAAACGGAGATAGTTTTTCGGTCGGCGTCATCAACGTTCCCACCTTCTACGCACCCGTCGGCAACACTGCCGGTGTCAACACCGTCTCGGCCGACGTCAAGATTCTCCTCGAGACACTAAACGAGGCCAACGTTGATGCGGTTGTCGTCGACCTTCGCGAGAACACCGGCGGCTCCTTAAGCGAGTCTATCGATCTCACCGGTCTGTTCATCGACAAGGGCCCCGTGGTTCAGGTCCGCGACCGAAATAATGTCGTTGATATCTATAAAGACCGAAAGGCTGGCCAAATTTACGACGGTCCGCTGGTGGTGCTGACCAGCCCGTACAGCGCCTCCGCCTCTGAGATCTTCGCCGGTGCCATCCAAGATTACGACCGCGGCGTCATCGTCGGCTCCCCAACCACCCACGGCAAGGGTTCCGTCCAAACCGTCATCGGGCTCGATCAGTATCTCATGGGCATCGTACCGGACATGGAACCCGAAACAGCCGGCATGCTCAAGCTCACCACGGCTCTGTTCTACCGAGTCAACGGCGCCAGCACTCAAGGCAGAGGCATCGAGGCCGACGTCATCGTTCCTACGCCCTACGTATTCCATGAGTACGAGAAGGATCTGGACGATGCTCTGGCTTGGGATGAGATCCCGGCGGCCAGCTTTAAGTCCTCCGGTAATCTGGACGGCATCATCCCTCAATTGGCCACCCGGTCCGCCTCCCGAGTCGACACCAACGAGGTGCTGCAGCGATTCGATGATCGAGCCGCCAAGTGGCTAGCCGAGAAAGACGAAAACAAGCCCATCAGCCTCAACCTCGAGACCCGCAAGGCCGAGCGTGAGAAGCTCATGAGAGATCTGGGGATCGAAGACGAAGACGAAGACAAAGAAACCCCGCCCGATGGCGAAGATTCAGATCCGGAAGAGACCGTGTCAATGCCCGATGATGTGCTCCAAGAGGCGCTAATGGTTGCCATCGACCTGATAGAGTTGACGCGCTAACCAGCCGATGTTGGGACAAGCCAGGACGAGGGTTTCTGATCATCTTGACCCAGCTTAACGGCGCTGATCGCCTCGGTGACAACGGGCACTGTACCGAGCCGCTTGGGCCGGCGACGCGCGACGGATGAATTCGTCTTCGACGCCAAGTACTGGCAAAGATCCGCTCTGTTCAGTCCGCATAAAAGAGCATGATCTTGCCACGGTCGTACCCTTGAATTTCGATTTCGAAGGCCATGCCCGTGGCACCGCGATTCACGACATCCGCAATCTCGCCTTCTGCGCTCGTTCCGTAGCTCACCTCGCGGAGAACAGCGCGCTTGCCATCTACCGAGAAGAAGCGGGCGCAAATGTTCGCCACCTCCTGAAAGTTCTCTTCCATCGAACCTGTGACGGCGCCGGCTTTGACTGCTTCTTTGGCTACAGCCGCAGGAATGAGAGACAACACCGAGCCCGTCGCCGCCGCAAACGGGAGGTCTGCGACCATGACACCGACAATGCCTCCCTCTTTATCGCGATAGACCGCAAAGGCGTATTGCTCACGTCCACGTGGTGGACGTGCCCTTCCTGATCGTGTTTTGGTATTTCTACCGAAAAGAGTGGTCAGGAAGTTACCCACGAAGGCAGCGTCAAGATTGTCTTTGGCGACATCCATATCTGACTCCTAAACCATGACCTGGTCCAGCACGAATTCAAGGTCTTTGGACCTGAATGGCTTGGACAGCAGGAACAGAGCGCCAGCCTGTTTGGCCGCGGTTCGCATCTCTGCGGTGCCTTCCGCTGTCACAAAACCGAAGGGCACATTCAACCCCTCCTCGCGCAGCGTACGAAGGAGCTGCATGCCGTTCATTTCCGGCATATTCCAATCACAGAGCACCAGGTCGGGCATGGCGCCGCGAATAGACGCCATCGCTTCCAACCCGTTGGAAGCTTCTGTCATCTCGGCCTTGCCGTACCCCGTCTGACGAAGCGTTCGGCGTACGATCATCCGCATGGCTCGACTGTCATCTACAATTAGGATCTTCACGAACCCTCCTTGAGGCGGTTGAAGCGCATGGTGAGATGTGGCGCTTTCCAGACACTGATGGCCACAGGCGTGACTTCGCACACCCATTCGGTTTCATGAACTTTGTTAACATTCTGGAGGCGACTCTGCAGATTCCGGCCCGGGCACACAACTGGGAGGGAGGTGCTCGTTGGTTCCGGCACCCGAGCCCTCACGATTCCAATCGGCATATTGGCGATCTCACCCAGGGCGTCGCACCGTTCGTCCTCGGAGGACTCTTCGTGGCAGTCGATGGCCTCGTGGTTGGGCCAAGACTTCGCGTTTAGACGGCGCACATCGGTCACGATCTCCCTAACGGCATCCACGCTGAATGGGGCGTCCATCATGTGTTGTTACTCCGCCCTCATCGGTGATCCAGCAGAGCATCGGCACACGTCGCCGAGCGCTAAAGACAATTCGGCATGGGGAGCCCCTATAAAAGAAAGGCATCAAGCACTGACACGCCGATCCCGATTACATGGATGGCCACAAGTACAGTTTGGGCGGATGGACGAAGAAATCCAAGAAATAACAGGCATCTTCATCCAGGAGAGCCGCGAGACGCTCGACCTATCAGTGCCAATGCTCATAGCACTCGAACAGGGTGCTTCTACCGATTCATCTGTGGTAGCAGCAATCTTCCGCCTTTTCCACAACATCAAGGGCAGCGCAGGGTTCCTAGAGCTCCACACGATCCAGCGCCTCACACAAAATGCCGAGGACACCCTAGACGCGATACGCAACGAGAAGTTGGTGCCCGATGCCCAGTTGGTCGACGTCCTGTATAAAGTGACTGAACTTACGGCAGAGTTACTCTACTTTGTCGAAGCCAACGGAACGGACAAGGACCCCGAGCTCGATGCTCGCACCGAAGAGCTCGTCGTCCAACTTCTAACTATGCTCAACCCAAATCGCATCGCATCGCCTATGGTCCAGCCCTGAACTGCGCGAGTCAACGACACGAATTGAACACCGTGATCGGGATGACGACCACCAAGACCACACGTCTGCGGGCGGATGGAGCGTTGCAGACCTCGTGTCGTTCGACGCCGTTGGGACAAACGCATTTGGCAGGTGCGCCGAGTGGTGGTTCTAGAGGTTGTAGTACGCGCGGTACCAGTCCACGAACTTACCGATTCCCACGTCGAGAGAAGTGCTGGGCTTGTACCCCACGGCGTTCATCAGCTCGCTGGCATCCGCCCAGGTGTGCGCCACATCTCCGGGTTGCATCGGCATAAAGTTCTTCTCCGCCACGATTCCTAGCTGCTTCTCGAGGGTGCCGATCATGTCCATCAGCGACACGGGCGAGTTGTTGCCCACGTTGTAGATTCGGAATGGGCAAGCGCCGCTGGCGGGGTCTGGATTGGCGCTGTCCCAGTCCGCGTTGGCGGTGGGGATATGGTGCATTAGACGCTGCACGCCTTCGACGACGTCGCCCACATAGGTAAAGTCTCGGCCCATCTGGCCATTGTTGTACACATCGATGGGCTCGCCAGCGAGTATCTTCTTTGTAAAGATAAACAGTGCCATATCGGGACGGCCCCAGTCTCCGTAGACGGTAAAAAACCGCAAGCCGGTGCACGGCACGTTGAACAAGGCTGCGTAGGCATGGGCCATCATTTCATTAGACTTTTTACTGGCCGCATACAGGCTGATTGGATGATTGACACCATGGTGCTCGGAGAAGGGCATGGTGGTATTCCAGCCGTAGACCGAGCTCGACGACGCGTAGAGTAGGTGCTTCACGCTGTGATGGCGGCAGCCTTCGAGGATGTTGAGGAAGCCCACCATGTTGCTCTGAACGTAGCTATGCGGATTGGTGAGCGAGTAGCGAACCCCCGCTTGGGCGGCGAGATTGATGACGACGGCGGGTTTCACCTGTTCAAACATCGTCTCCATCGCCGAACGATCGGCCATATCGATCTTGAAGAACTGGTATCCATCTTCGCCTTCTAGTCGTTTGAGGCGATCTTCTTTGAGGCTAACATCGTAGTAGTCGTTGACGATATCCAGCCCAGCGACCTGGTAGCCCTGTGAAAGCAGCCGGTGACAAAGGTGGTGCCCAATAAATCCGGCACAACCCGTGACCAACACAGGTCCACCAAGATCCGCTGGGTCTCCCTGAAACACTTGCTCGTCTAATACGTCCACGATGTACCTCTACTCGAAATAGAATTGGATGCCGCTAATCGCGGAAGAGCACGACCCAACGACCGGCTACAACGACGGTGTCTTCGTCTTTAAGCACGTCTGCGTCGAAACTGACCACACCTTTACCGCCTTTGGAGCTAGGCTTGGTGTCCGTGACCGCCAAACGAAGTCGAATAGACTCACCGAAAAATACCGGGGCCTTGTAGCGGAAACTCTGCTCCATGAGCGCGAGGGTCGTGCCCTCGAAGATACCCGTGTCTTGGCCCAGCCCGGTGGAGATCGACGCGGCCAGCATGCCGTGCGCGATGCGTTGACCGAAGGGTGTCTTGGCCGCAAAGTCGGCGTCGACGTGGAGAGGGTTGTTGTCGCCGGACAGCTCAGCGAACTGCATCACGTCGGCTTCGCTCACCGTGCGAGAACCGCTCTCGAACACTTGACCGACTTGAAACTCGGAAAACTTGTGACCTGTGGCCATGGGGACTCCTGTGAAGGAGCCTCCTTAACCGACCGAGCTACCGGCGCCGACGAAGGCCCAAGAGCACGAGGGCGAAGGCGAGGCCAAAGCCAGAGCCCAGCGGTCCCTGGACCGCGCTGCATCCACCACAATTCGCAGAAATGGGCGTGCAGCGTACGCCGTCTACATTGCCATCACAGTCGTTGTCGACGTCGTCGCAGTATTCGATGGCGCCTTCGAAGATGTTGGGATCGCTGTCGTTACAGTCGCCGGTCTTGGAGCTGTAGCCCTCTGGCGCCTCACAAGCTTCGACAGGCAAAACGTTAGCCTCTCCCACACCATCGCCATCGAAGTCTGGGTAGAACTGGTTAACCACGCCATTAATGTCGTCCGTGGACCCGTTGCAGTCGTTGTCGGCGCCGTCGCAGACCTCTTCGCCACCCGGGAAAGATGTGACGTCGCGATCGTCGCAGTCGCAGCCGCTGCCATAACCATCGCCATCACGATCATTTTGGGGCTGGTTGAAGACGTCGGGGCAGTTGTCGCAGGCGTCGGGCGTGCCGTCGGCATCGGCGTCTTGGCTATCGTCGACCCCCTCACACGCGTCGGAGGAGTCGCAGACGCCGTCGCCATCACTGTCGTCGAGAGCGTCGAACGGACACGCGTCGCAGTCGTCGGCGACGCCATCACCGTCGGTGTCCTGGTCGTTAGCACCAAATTCGCAGCTGTCGCAGACGTCACCCTGGCCATCGTCGTCCCAATCGAATTGGTCGGCGTTTTCAACATTGACGCAGTTGTCGCAGACATCGCCGATGCCGTCGAAATCGACGTCGCGTTGATCGCTATTCGGCACCATGGGACAGTTGTCACAGCTGTTATCGACGCCATCTTGATCGACATCTGCGTTGACTACGGCCGAGAACGGACAGACGTCGCAGGCGTCGGGAAGGCCATCTAAGTCGGTGTCGATCATGTCGTCGAAGCCGCCACACACGTCGTTGCCGTCGCACACGCCGTCGCCGTCGGAGTCCACGTCTGTGTCTAGGCAGCCGACCAAGGCACCCCATCGAACTTCGTTCACCATGACCGTGCCAGCGTCTTCCCCGTTGGCGTAGCCAATTTCGTACCCAAGACCACCGACAACCACGTTGCCCGTACCGTGGGTACGCCGAAAGAGCCCCGAGTTACCGCCCGCCACAATCTGTGGGATGTCGGCCATATTTCCGGTGCTGGTGAACATCGTATAGGTGAGCATATTACCGGTTGGAAGCGCCGGCACACCGACCATGAGCGGATCGGAGGTGGCCACGTTGATGCCGGAAGACCGCAGATCGGCGTTCCAGGTGACGTCTCCGCCTGGAGGCTGCGGGAATATCGAGCCCGAGGCCGAGCCACAGTTGTTCACCGCGCCGTGGATGGCTACAAATCCACCCGCACTGGCGAAGGCGTCGATGTCGCCAGAGCGGTCGTTCCACGCCGTGTAAACCGCATCGGGCTGACACGAAGCCACCAATAGCATGGTGTAGTTGGACAGGTCCTCGGCAGCAAAATCGGCGGAGCTTACCCGAGTGTGCACGATTCCCTGGCTAATCAGCTGGGCCTCAAGCGAAGAAAAGCCCCACGGGTTCTCGCTTTTAAGGAGAAGTGCATTGGGCGCGGCTAATGCGGGCGCTGCGGCCAGCAAAGCGAGGGATGGGGCGATAAGCGATACAAGGGCACGCATGCAGGGACCTCCGACCCAGCCACCATGCCTCAAGACGCACCATCGTGCCACCCAACCTGTGTCTTTCTGATAGAGTTCACTGCCCCCCAACCGTGACTTGCCCGTGCTGATTGGATACTTCGATCTCTACTGTATCTTCGCTGTCGGGCTCGCTTGGGCAGCCGCATTAGGATCCCGCGAAGGCGCAAGCCCTTGGGTGTCTCGTTGGCCTTGGATCGTCGGGGCCCTTCTTGGGGTCTGCATCGTGGGGTCAGGCATGGGCCTCACCCAGGCGTTGGGAACACCGTCTACGGTCGGCGAGCAGCCATTTCTCGCGGGCTTCGATCTTATGCTCTGGGGCCTCTACGCCGCCCAGGTTGTGCTGGCAGCCAGCTACGTGTGGCTACTCGCGCTTACGGCGATGTGGTTCACCCGACCCGCCAAGGCCGAAGAGCGCCCAGGCTAAACCCGTAGCGGCCCCTCCTAGGTGGGCGGCGTTGGCGATACCGTTTTCAGTGCCACTGAACAGGGCCATCATGTCCCAGCCGATGTACAACGCGACCGCCAGGGCCATCGGAACGGGAAGCAGAAAGTTGATCATCAGCACCTGTGCGGGCTGGCGGACGGCCGCGACTACAGCGAGCGCCATTACCGCGCCGCTCGCCCCAAGCGCCGGTACATTTCCCGGCATGAGGCTGTCCCAGTACACGTGCCCGGCTCCCGAGATGAGGGCGGCCGAGATGTATAGCTGCAAAATAGCCTTTGCCCCGTCCGAGCGTCCCACGACGCCTCCGAACACCCACAACGCGATGCTGTTGAACAACAGATGCATGGTGTCGTTGTGGCTGAAGGCCGAGGTGAGCAACGTCCAATATCTGCCGTCGGAGATGGCGAGCCCCGACACGAGGAAGTGGTCCACCATGAATCCAAGACCGGATGACCCGCTGGTATTCCAGAGCACAAACACAACCACGTTCACCGCGATCAGTCCGATAAGAACTTGACGGCTTTGCTCCTCGGAAGGCGCGCGAGATACGCGCGGACGCGTCCAAACGTCCTTGGAATTCATGTTCACCTCAGTGGGACAGAGGCTAACCTTCACACCGGTGACCCGTTCGTCCACCCGATTTTGTGCCGTTCCCTGCACCACCTTACCGGCCGTCATCTCTGAAAGCATTGGGCGCCGGACCATACCGGGTTACTAGCGCCGGGTCGCGCCCCGGAGATTCCCTGGGTGGCAATGATCCAGGGAGGGTGCTTGCGGTACAAAAACGTCTGCATCGAGGCGATGGGGCACGTTCTGCCCCCACATGTCATCCGAAGTAGCGACCTCGAAGAGGCGCTCCGGCCAACGCTGGACCGCCTAGGGCTACCCCCGGGCCAACTCGAAAAACTGTCAGGCGTCAAAGAACGTCGATGGTGGGATCCCGGCACACAGCCCAGCACCGTCGCCGCAATGGCCGGCGAGAAGGCGCTCGAGAATGCGGGCATCAGCCGCGAGCAGGTCCAGTGCCTGATCAACACCTCGGTGTGTCGCGACTACCTCGAGCCCGCCACGGCCTCTATGGTCGCGGGCAAGATGAACCTTCCGCGCCATGTGTTCAGCTTCGACATCGCCAACGCCTGCATCGGCTTCCTAAACGGTCTGCTCACCGCGGCAAATATGATCGAGATGGGCCAAATCGACACCGCACTCGTGGTCGACGGCGAGTGCGCCCGTGCACCGGTCACCGCCACCATCCACCGGCTGGCTTCCCCCCTGGCCACCACCGACACCTTCCGCGACAACTTCGCCACCCTCACCTTGGGCTCGGGCGCGGTCGCGGCTGTGGTCACCCGCAAGAACCTGTCCAAGACCAAGCACATGCTCAACGGCGCCGTGCTTCGGTCGGCCACCGAGTTCAATCAGCTGTGTCTGGGCAACCACACCGAGATGAAGGCCGACCCGCACGGCCTGCTGGTCCATGGCGTCGGTCTCGCTGTCGAAACCTGGCCTTACGCCGCCGCAGAGCTCGGCTGGAAGCCCGGCGACATCGACGAATTCGTCTGCCACCAAGTCAGCCTGTCTCACTTTACCCACACGTTCCAACAGCTGGAACTGCCCCTTGAGAAGGCCCTACTTACCTTCCCATTCCTGGGTAACTGTGGCCCTGCTTCCCTGCCCCTCACCCTCTCCTTAGGCGAAGCGCAAGGTCGCATCAAGCCCAACACCGAACTCTGTCTCTTTGGCGTGGGTTCCGGTCTTGGATGTATCGTCATGAGTGTCACCTGGTGAGTTCAAACGTGCAGTGGAACGACCTCTCAAACGCCGTCAAAGCCGAATATCCTTGGCCCGGACACTACCTAAACCTCGCCGGCCTCGACAGCGTCAAGCCGAACGAAACCCTACGCTTGCACTACCTCGACGAGGGCACGGGCGAGCCGCTCCTAATGGTGCACGGCAACCCCACGTGGTCGTTCTACTGGCGAAACTTGGTGTCCAAGCTGTCGGGCGAATACCGGTGCATCGTCCCCGATCATATCGGCTGTGGGCTCTCCGACAAGCCCCTGGACTGGTCGTACCGACTCGCCGACCACATCGAGAACCTAAGCTACCTGATCACCGCCCTCGATCTGCATGACGTCACCTTAGTCGTACACGACTGGGGCGGCGCCATCGGCTTCGGCGCCGCGCTCAAGAACCACGAACGCATCAAGCGCATCATCGTGTTCAACACGGCCGTGTTCATGGATGACGTTCCCGCAGAGATTCGCTGGGTTCGCAAGCCGTACATCGGGCCCTTAGTCATTCAGGGCTTTAACGGCTTCATTCGCGCCGGACTGTTCCGCGCCATCGCCGACCGCAATCGCGTCAAGGGCGCTGTGGGCGAGGGCTACATGGCCCCCTACAACAGCTGGGAAAACCGGTACGCGCATCTCGCTTTCATCCGCGATATCCCCCTCGAAGAAGACCACCCGACGCGGCCGGTCATCAACGAGCTCGACCGACGCGTGTCCGAGCTGAACGACAAGCCCACGATGTTCATCTGGGGCGAGAAAGACTTCGTGTTCACGCCAGCCTTCCTCGACCGCTTCATCGAGAAGTTCCCCGAGGCCGAAGTGCACCGGCTGCCCGAAGCCGCACATTTTGTCGTCGAAGATGCCCACGAAAAGATCGTACCGCTCATGCAGGACTTCTTAGCGCGCAACCCGCTGACCAAGGACTAAGCGAAGCGCGTTCGGCTCGTCAATCGAACAACAACGGCCCCGGATGCGGAGGTGAAATGAGCCAGCGCTTCAACGTCGCAGACTTCTTGCGAAGGCACGCCAACGAGCGTCCCGACGCACCCGCGCTACGGTTTCCCACCAGCCACTACACAACGTCGGCGCCCAGTTGGGACACCTGGTCCTTTCAAGAGCTCGACCGCGCATCGGACGACTACGCCCGTGGTTTCGCGGCTCAAGGCGTCATCGTGGGTGATCGCACGCTGATGCTGATGAAGCCGTCCCTGGACTTCTACGCGGTGCTCTTCGGTCTGTTCAAGGCGGGCGCTGTGCCCGTTCTGCTCGACCCCGGCATGGGCATGAAGAACCTGCTCGTCTGTATCGAGCGCACACGTCCACGCGTGGTCGTCGCCATGAGCATCGTTCATGCGGTGCGATGTCTTGTCCGCAAGCCCTTCGCCAGCGCAGAGATACTCATTACCGCCGGAAGTCGTTGGTTCTGGGGCGGCGTCACCCTGCAACAGTGCAAAGTCACCGCCGATCAGCCCTTCGAGATCGCCCAGTTGGCCCCCGATGACGACGCCGCAATTATCTTCACCAGCGGCAGCACCGGGGTCGCCAAGGGCGTCGCCAGCAAGCACGGTATGTTTCGCGCTCAGGTCGACGCACTCCAAGAGATGCTTGGCTTCGAGGCCGGACAAAGCGATGTGCAGTGCTTCGCCGCGTTCGCCATCTTCGACATCTGCATGGGCATGACGTCCATCATCCCCCAGATGGATCTCTCCAAGCCCGCCACGGCCAACCCGGCCGACATCGTCGCCGCCATCCACACCTGGGAACCCGACGCCACGTTTGGCTCGCCCATCGTGTGGCAGAACCTGTCGCGTCACTGCGTCGCCAACCAGATCAAGCTGCCGTCCCTCAAGACAGCCCTCACGGTCGGCGCCCCCATCCCGGCCTACCTGCACCGGCGTTTCCAAGACATCCTGGCGCCAGGTGCTCAGATCTGGACACCCTACGGCGCCACAGAAGGGCTGCCGGTCAGCTGTATTGCCACCCACGAATTGCTCGGCGAAACCTGGGAACGCACCCGACGTGGCGAGGGCACTTGCGTCGGCCATCCCGCCCCAGGCGCCGACATCCGCATCATCGGCATCACCGAAGACGCGATCCCTTCTTGGACCGACCATCTCCAGCTTCCCCAAGGCAAGATCGGCGAGATAGTCGTCTCGGGACCCCAGATGAGCCCCGAATACAAGGACGTCCCCCCAGCCACCCGGATGGCCAAGATCCAGAGTGAGCGCGGCGTCATCCACCGCATGGGCGACCTTGGGTATCTCGACGCCTCTGGGCGCCTGTGGTTCTGTGGCCGAAAAGCCCATAGGGTGCAAACAAGCTTCGGTCTGGTCCCCGCAGTCCCCGTCGAAGGTGTGTTTAACGAACACCCCGACGTCTTCAGAACCGCGCTGGTCGGTGTGGGCACAAGGGGCTCGGAAGTTCCGGTGCTCTGCGTCGAGATGGAGCCCGGAAAGCGCTGGTCCCCACAGGTTGAAGCCGATCTCAACGCTCTGGCGGCCGACACCCAGTGGGCGAACACAGTGGCTCGCATCCTGAACCATCCGGCCTTCCCCACCGACGCCCGCCATAACTCAAAGATTCGCCGGGAAGATCTACGCAGCTGGGTAGCCACCCAGTGTCCCGATCTCGCAGGCAAGGAGGCCAAATGAAAATGCTCGTCACCGGAGGCGGCGGGTTTCTTGGCCGTCGCATCGTCGAGCTCCTCCTCGAAGAAGGACACGAGGTGCGCTTCATCGCCCGAGGCGCATACCCCGAGGTCGTCGCGCTGGGTGCCGAAGGCAGGCAAGTCGATCTCACCAACGCGAATGCGGTCGCCCAAGCGGTCCAAGGCTGTGACGCGGTCTTCCATGTGGCCGCTCGCTTCGGTTTTTCGGGCAGCCGAGATGCGTTCTGGGCTGTGAACGCCCAAGGCACCCAAAACGTTATCAACGCCATGATCGAACACAATGTGCCCACCCTCGTCTACACCAGTACGCCATCCGTGGTCGGATACAAAGAAGACCAGGAGGGCATCGCCGACGCCCCCTACGCCAAACACCACGAGGGCCTATACGGCGAGACCAAAGCCGAAGCCGAGCAGCGGGTGCTAGCGGCCAACGGTCAGAAACTTCAGAACCGAGAGACCCTTCGCACCGTCGCCCTCCGCCCTCACTTGGTCTTTGGTCCGGGTGATCAAAAGCTCATCCCCACCGCTGTATCGCGCGCCCGAGCTGGACGACTCCCCATCGTTGGAGAGGGGACCAATAAGGTCGATCTCACTTACATCGACAACGCGGCCTGGGCCCACCTCGACGCCGCCAAAGCGCTGGACTCTCACACGGCGCCCTGTGCCGGCAAGGCCTACTTCATCAGCAACGACGAACCTGTCGTGTTGTGGACCTGGTTCAACGCGCTCCTGCCTCAGCTGGGGGTAAATGCGATCAACCGGAAGATCTCTTTGAGCACGGCTTCCGCCATCGGAGCCGTCATGGAGTGGGCGTGGCGCCTGTTGCCACTCTCCGGCGAGCCCCGGATGACGCGATTCATGGCTGCGGCGCTGGCTCGAAGCCATTGGTACGATATGGCTCCTGCCAAAAGGGATTTCGGCTACCACATCCGCGTCGACATGACCGACGCGACCGCCCGAACGGTCGCAGCGTTCCGACATCTCTAGGCGGGATGCACGGACGGTCCGTCGAGCTAAGCCACGCGCCGCGTTCGCAACATCTCCCCGAACAAAGTTTCGATCGCCACCCGTACCGCCAACAGACGGATCGAACGCTGGAGTCGCGGAGAAGACGATGGTATCAAGGCTTGCATCTGAAAAAATCTCTCATCCTTGATGACGCCGATTTTGTTCTGGCCCAGGGGTTGAAGCAAACCAATGAGGAAGGAGTGTAGCGCAAGAGGCCGTCAACCGGATACGTTGACCAGCGGAGTTCGACCTATGAATCGTATCTTATTCCTCGCGACTGTTCTCACTGGTGGCATCGCGTGCACCAACAGCGGTCTTGGTGATGTTTCCAACACCGACACCAGCCTACAACCGACCGCTGGCACCACAGCCGGCGGCAATGCGTGTGCTTGGGTTGGCACCTGGCAGGTCAGCCAATCCTGGTGCGGCGGCATCGATATCACCACGGACTGGGAAACCAAGTATGACACCACCAGGATGGTTGTGTCAGATGACGGATCTGGGTCCGGCGACTGCGATGTCGCGTTCACCTTAATTGGCAGCGCCTGCACAGAAAAGGAGTCCTGGAGCATCCTCTACTCCACAGATGATTCCACGATGAGCTTCCAGTTCGGAGGCATCGACAGCTGCGACCCCGAGGGATGCGAGTTCGGCTTCGACGATCCCGACCCCTGCTTGGTCGGAGATCACACGTTCGCCGACACAATCGACCTCGACCTCGACAACAGCATGGGCGACGGCCTCCTCCGCATTACCGGACTACTGCAGTCCAATATTCCCGAGTGCCCCGCAGCAAACGCGGTCACTACCCAGTGGGTTCGCAACTAGCCCTACAGGTCGACGGGCTTGGCCAACTTCTGGTCAATGTACTCATCCACCACCTGCTTGCGATCATTGTCTCGATTCTCGATCTCGATGCGAAGCGACTCGATCTTCGCTTCTAGCATCTCGATGGACGCTCGCCGTTCGGTCTGGCGTGCCTCGAACAGCTCGTTCACCAGCTCCTTCACCCGAGCAAGTGCTTCTCGATCGATGTCTGCGGCTGATTTGATCAACCGGATCTCTTGGTCGATTTGATCCTCGAGCCGACGCATCCGCAGTTGGCGCTCGACCAGCTCGGGATCGGACTCGGCACGGTCCATCATCCGAGCCACCCGCATCAGGTGAATCATGTAGCGCGGCTGGTCGACCTTTTGGAGCCGTTGGAGCCGGTCACTAGCTGCGGGGTCATTCTCTTTTATCCAAGCCAATAGCTCGGCCTCTCTTTCGCGAATCTCATCTAGCCTCTCGGGCGGAGCGGGCGCATCAGCTGTCGTCGACCGGGGTGGACGAGGCGCCAAACCTGGGGGGCCCGCGAGCGCCGGAAGGGCGGTACAGAGCATCACAGCGGTCATCAGTGTGGTTCGAAGGGTCATGGTGTTCGTTCTCATAGGGTGTTGAGGTCCCAAGCGAGGGAGTCGAGCGCTACATCGAGGTCTTCAAGGCCTGCGTCGAGATCGCCGTAGAGGGAGTTGGAAATCGGCAACAGGGGTTGTACCGACGCCAGGTCAGTGTCCGCCGGAACGTCAACTTCGGCCTGGAGGGGCATGAATCGCACCGCCAAGAGCACCGAGGCCGCCACCGCGAGGGCGGCTCCCCAACGCGCAAAATGAAAGCCGTTGTTCACCTGAACCGTCGCTGCGACGTCCGCGACACCCAGCGCAGCTGCAATGGGCACGAGCGCGTGCTGAACCCGTTCCAGGCCATCGATGACCTCCTGGCACTCGGCGCAGGCAGCCACATGGAGGTCATGGGCCTCGGGGGCTTCACCATCCAACCACAGCAGCGTAGTACTTTCGGCGTGTTCACAGCTCATTGGACTACCTCGGGAAGAAGACCCTGTTGATTAAGCGCACGTTGAATGGCTTTAGTGGCTTGGTGCATCCGCCCTAGGGCGGTGTTGAGCCCCACGGCCTGATGGGCGGCGATGGCCCTGAACGACATCTGGGTGGTGGTCCTCAAGCGAAACACCTCGGCGAGCTCGGGCTTCAGACCATCGAGCACGTCTTGCACCACGCGAAGCGTCTGAGTCGCGCAGGCCGCGCCCAGGGGGTCGGAGTTGCTAGACGGTTCGCGTCCGCCCTCAAGCGGCACCAGGGACACCCGGGTGGCGCTACGGCGATAGTGGTCGATGAGTAGACGCTTCGCCACCGTAAACGCGTAGGCCCGAAAGCTGCTCTCGTCTTGAAAGCTTGGATTTGCCCGAGCCACGCGCAACCAGGTCTCTTGCGCGAGCTCTTCCGCTTCCCGGGGAGCACGCCGAGAAAGGAACACCAACAGGTCGTGCTGGTTGCGCTCGATGTGTTGTCCCAGCGGCGCGGACGTCGGCAAGGGTGGCTCCTGTTGCATTCACTGACACACAACGGATGGCGGATCTGGATATTGTGCCAACATGATCAATATCCTGCTGTACCTGAGCCTGGCCCACGCGGCCTCCCCTGAAGACGTCGTTGTGGCAGAGCTCACGCGCGTCAATGACATCCTCCAAGATCAGGAAGAACCGCCCTACTATGTGGCGGCCACAGTCATCGATAGCACAGAGATCAACATCAGCGCCCGCGACGGAACCCTCAACGAGAGCGGCGAGACCGGGCGACGCACCCTTGATGTAGACATGCGCATCGGCGATACCACCCTAGATAACACCCATCCACTCCGGGGGTTTTCCGCCCTAGACGAGGATAGTCGGAGCCCCCTGTACCTAGCCCAAGACAGCGATGCGGCCCTTCGTCACGCACTCTGGAGAGAGCTGGACGCCCGATACCGCGACGCCGCCGAGCGAATCGTAGTGGTTCGCGCAAACCAAAACGTCAAAGTCGCCGAGATTCAGCGCGGTCAGGACTTCGAGCAAGTCAAAGCATCCGTTGATCGCGTCCAGACGCCAGAGCTCGACGTCGATGTGCAAGCCTGGGAATCAACATTGGTCGCGATCAGCCAAGCGCTCTCGGACAGTCCAGCCATCCACATTCACGAGATCGCGCTGAGCGCCATTCGCGAAGAGAAGACGTTTGTAGACACCGATGGGTCCCGATTGGTGCACGGCCGAACACACGCCCGCGTCAGCCTACAAGCGTCGGCGACCGCCGAAGACGGCGACGTGTTCAGCGTCTTCGAGGCCATCGATGTGCACCTCGCCCGTTCGCTTCCCGAAGCCGATACGCTGCACCAATGGGCCCTCGACGCGATACGCCGAATGGAAGATCTCCACGAAGCGCCCCGGGGCGAGCCCTACTCTGGTCCGGTAATCTTAGAGGGTCAAGCCACGGGCGTGTTCTTTCACGAGGTGCTCGGCCATCGCGTCGAAGGCCACCGTCAGAAGCGCGAAGACGAGGGCCAGACCTTCGCCAAGCAGGTCGGCTACCCCATCTTGCCGCCGTTCATCAGCGTGGTCGACGACCCCACGGTGTCGAACCTGGCCGGACACGACCTAAATGGCTTCTACGCCTACGACGATGAGGGCAGCCCCGCCGCCCCCGCCCAGCTGGTCGAAGACGGCATCTTCCGCGGCTTCATGATGGGCCGCTCTCCGCTAGACGACTTTGCCCACACCAACGGCCACGGTCGGCGCAGCACCGGCAACCTGCCCACTTCGCGCATGGGCAATACGCTGATCACCAGCTCAAAGACCGTCACCCGAGCCGCGTTGCGCGACCAACTGCTGGCCGAGGTACGTCAACAAAAGCTAGAGTACGGCTACATCGTCGAAGACATCGAGGGCGGCTTCACCCTGACGGGCCGCACCATGCCAAACGCGTTCAATGTGCGAGCTACCGCCAGCTGGCGGGTGTTTGCCGACGGCCGACCGGACGAATTGGTCCGCGGTATCGACTTGGTAGGCACGCCCCTGGTCGCCTTCGGAAACCTCTTGGCAGCCGGGGACGACCCCAAGGTGTTCAATGGTACCTGCGGCGCCGAGAGCGGTTGGGTTCCCGTGAGCGCCGTGGCGCCAAGTGTCTTGTTCAGCAAGCTAGAGTTCCAGCTGAAAGAGAAGGGACAAGAACGACCCCCGCTCCTGGACAAACCCGCCCAAGATGGCGCCGCTGACGGAGGTGACCTGTGATCGTTATCTGGTTGATATCCGCCTTAGCCGCCGACAACCCTGTCCTCGATTCGTTGGGCGAAGAGATGGAGCGCAACGCCGCCGAGCTCAGCCTGCCCCAGGCGCCGCCGCTGTATCTACTCCGCTATCAACTGGCCCAGCTGGAGTCTATCAGCATGGTGGCCAGCATGGGAGGCGTGGTCCGCGAGGAAGATCTCATGACGAACGCCATGGGCGTCGAAGTGCGTGTTGGCAGCCCAGAATACGACAACACCGGCTTCGGCGGCTGGCAAAATGGCTTCATGCGCACCAGCCTGCCGCTGGTGCTCACCCCCGAGGCCGTTCAGGCCACCGCATGGCGCCTCACCGACCGCGCCTACAAACAAGCGGTCGAGCAATACGGAAGAAAAGACGCCCAGTTTACCGCGCCCGAGGACTACCCCGGTGACTACCAAATGCTCCCGGCGGTCCAGGTCGAGATCGCCGCGGCGCCGTCCGATGGTTCGGGTCTCTCCAAGCTGGCCTTGTCGCTATCCCAGACGCTCTCCGACGGTCCTCACCTTGAGCGCAGCGAAGTACACGTCGGACACGAGACCGGCACCCTGTGGACCATCGACACCACCGGAACACGCATCGGAAGACCAGTCTCCGAGACTACGATGCGCGCGCTGGCACAGCTTCGGACCCAGGACGGCCAGCTGATCACCCACCACGTGCTCTGGTCCGTGCCCACGCCAGCCGAGCTGCCCGATGCCGTCACCATGCACGACCAAGTCCGCCAGATGCACGCCGACCTGAACGCACTCAACGAAGCGGCCAACTTCGACACCGAGTACGTCGGACCGGTCCTGTTCACCCAGGACGCCGCCGTCGATCTGTTCCGTTGGCTTTTGGTCTCCCAGGTCGAGGGCACGCCGGCCGAGGTCCCGTTCGAGAGCTGGTTTGGCGACTTGGGAGGCTACAAAGACCCGGTTCGCATCGGACGGAGAGTGCTTCCCCCAGGCTGGCAAGTCGTCGACGACCCCCAGTCGCAGCCGGACCACGTATCGACCTACCCTTGGGACAGCGAGGGCACGCCTGCTCAATCCGTTACCCTGGTCGCAGACGGCATCGTCAAAGACCTCCTGATGTCTCGGGTTCCGCGAAAGGGCATGGACGGCACCAACGGACACGCGCGCTCCTGGTTGGGCGCCCGGGCCGAGGGACGGGTCACTCAGCTGCAGGTCGAGCCCGCGAAACACCTCAGCGAAAAGGCCCTGCACAAACAGGCCTTGAAGACGGCTAACGCCTACGACCGCGACTGGTACTTGAAGATTGACCGCCTCCAAGAGCCCGCTGTTCGTCAGGTTGGCCAGGGATTTTCTATATTCTCCGAGTCCGAGGAGACCCCACTGCCTCAACCTCTCGCCGTCATCCGCGTTTGGGCCGACGGTCGAGAAGAGGTCCTCCGTGGCGCAGCCTTTGCCAACGTCGAGCGCTTTGTCCTCCGCGACATTATCGGCGCCGGAGAACAGCGAGAGACCACCTGGATGGCGCCCATGCAATGGGGTGCGGGGACCACCAACGGCTTCCCCACCTGGACCAGCGCGCCCGACGTGCTCATCGGCGAGATGGAGGTCGTCCCAGTTCCTGGTGACCCCGACGACGCCCCTCTTGTACCACCACCTTCCAAATGACCGAGCTCGAACAAGCCATCGCCGCCCTAAAAGCCGGTGATATCGTGGCTTTTCCCACCGAGACTGTCTACGGACTCGGTGCCGACGCGCTCAAGCCACAGGCCGTCGAGCGAATCTTCGTCGCTAAGGGGCGTCCCGCAGACCGCCCACTCACCGTCCACCTAGGACCCAAGGTTCGCCCACAGATTTGGGTCGAAGAATGGACCACCGACGCTCAAGTCCTGGCGGCCAGGTTCTGGCCGGGCCCCCTCACCCTCATCCTGCCCAAGGCCGCCCACGTCTCCGACATCGTCACCGGTGGCTTAAATACGGTCGGCCTACGGGTGCCGTCTCACCCCTTGGCCATAGCCCTGCTAAACGGCTTTGGTGGCGGCGTCGCAGCGCCCTCGGCCAACCGAAGCGGCACCCTCAGCCCCACCACAGCAGCCCACGTCCGAGCCAGCCTGGGAAGTCGAGTGAAACACATCCTCGACGGCGGACCGTGCACCATCGGCCTTGAGTCTACGGTCCTTTCCCTGGTTGGAGAGCCCAAAATCCTCCGTCAAGGTGCGCTGCGCGCCCAAGACCTCTCGGACGTCCTCGAAAAGCCGGTCATCGGTGGCGTCCAGCCCACCGCGCCAAAGATCATCGCAGTCTGTTCACTCAAAAGCAGCCGAGAATGCCAGTATCGACCGAATAGTCCCAACCTGCAGATACTCTGGTGCGGCACGCCTATGCTGCGTCAGGCGAGGGATCTAGTCCTACCCAACGACGCGGAAGGGTACGGGCAAGGACTGTATCAAGCATTACGCGACGTGACACCGGGCGAGCTGTGGATTGAGTGCCCACCAGAGGGGCCGGCATGGGACGGCATTCACAGCCGCCTACGTCTGATTAGCGGCGAGCGCGACGACGCAGGCCGATAAGGGCCACCGCCCAAATCCACGGAATGGCGCTGCCGCCGCCGCTGTCGCAGCCGCAATCCTCGTCCGAGTCGCAGCCCGTGCAGCCCTCTGCGAGCGGATCGGCGTACACCACGGGGCCGATGTTCATATAGGCACCGAGCCAGTCGTTGCCGTTCCCGCTGGGTTGTGCGATCAAGGTCTGAATCCCAATATCGCCGTATGCGGGCATGACAAAGACCAAGTCGCCGACCAGGCTGGGCAGCAGTGTGTCGAGAAGTCCGCCCAGAGTGCCCGCGAAGTTGTCTTGCACCTCTTGCTCGACCGTGGACGTCATCGGGTCACCGGTGTGGGTGGCGACGATGTCCTCTTCGGGGATGTCGATGTCGATCGCAAGCTCGCCGGTGACCTCGTCAAAGGCGAGATTAATGCCCACGTCGAGGTCCATAGAGGTACCCATGGCTCGGGCGGTACGGCCTTCAAGATCGGCAAAGAACAGGATTTCGAAGTCAGTGAGCGCCATGCCCACATCCGACGCTCCGTCGACCACAGCAGTGGGCGGATCATGCGGTACGATAGTCATGATCAGCGGCTCGGGCTCAGGGAAGATCGCCTCGAATTCGTCTCCACCGAACAGAGGTAGCAACGTGGTGTCGAGGGCCAAGCCGCCTAGGTCGAGCGTGCTGTCTTCGCCGCCAAGCGACAGACACAGGCCGCCACCGCGGTACAGGGCGTAGAACAGCTGGTTGAGCGTATCGGTGGACGCATGGGCCGCGATATGGGAGTCGGGAAGATTGGTTGCGGCGTCTGGGACAGCGCTCTGGGTGCCGTAGGACGCGCCGGGATCATCCTGGGCAACGCACTGGGCCTGCTCGGCCGAAAACGCGGCCGACATGACGATTTCGAGACCGCTGGTGGTGTGGTAGACGTCATAGGGCTCCAGCATGTACTGCATCTCGGCGTCGCCGAGGGCCAGGGAGTCGGTCATGGACAAGGCGACGAGGGCCTCGTCTAGGGCCAGCTCAATGTCGGCCGTGAGGTCGCCGGTGAGGGAGCCCAAGAGGATGTCGACGATATCGATGCCGAAGATGTCGAGCACCAACAGCAGCTCGTCTAGAATGCAGCCAGCGTCCATTTGCCAGTTACCGGAAGACATGGTGTGCGTGACGTCGAGGTCTCCGACTGTGGCCTGCATCACACGACC
>JAACDH010000344.1 GCA_009936995.1 Rhodobacterales bacterium | reverse complement strand
CTTCTGCGGCTCACGGCCGATGTTCACCGCCATAAGGCAGTGGAGGGTAGCGGGGGCACGCTTCGCGAGGGCCTCGGCTTGGTCGACGGTTTCGAGGGCGTGGACTCGGTAGGCGACCGGTGCGATGTACTTGATCTTGTTTCGCTGCAATCGACCGATGAAGTGCCAGGAGGGGCCGTCGATTTCTCGTGCCTTGTCGCGGAGCTCTTGAGCGTAGGACTCGCCGAAGTGCACCTGTCGGAGGGCCAGCGCTCGACGAATGGCATCTGAGGTCTGGCGCTTGGAGACGGCGATGAGTGACACGTCGCTGGCAGACCTTTGGGCACTGGCGCAGGCGGCTGTGATACCGGTTTGGACTGCGGTGAGGCGCTGTTCTAGGGTCATGCGTCCAACGCTCGCAGCGGCTCAATGCAGCGCTCGAGTGGAAGTCCGACCACGTTGGTCCACGACCCTTGGACTTCGGCCACGAAGGACGCAGCCCGACCCTGGATGCCGTAGGCGCCTGCTTTATCGTCGGCCTCGCCCGTGGTTAGGTAGCGGGCGATTTCGTCGTCGGTGAGGTCGCGGAATCGGACCCGGGTGGTGACGGCGAACACGTTGGTTGTGGTGCTGCGTATGGCCACGCCGGTGGTCACTTGGTGCCAATGACCGGACAACAGGCGCAGGTGTTGGTGCGCCTCCGCGCGGTCGACAGGCTTCTCGAACAGCCGGTCGTTCAGGTGGACGATGGTGTCGGCTGCTAGGGCGACCACGCCGAGAGGCGCCGTATTGACCTTCATCCTCGCCAATGCCTTGGCGTGGTGGACCGGATCGTGGGCGGGGTTTCGCGTCTCGTCCACGTTAGGCGGGTGGACTTCTACCTTAAAGCCAGACCACTCCAAGAGCGTCTTGCGTCGGGGGGAACCACTCGCGAGCCATACGCTCACTGCCGTCTCCGAGCCTTGTCTTGGGCGCGAATGTGCAGCCGAAGCTCGCGGCGCCGTGAGGCATCGTCGTGGCGGCGGATCTCGTCTTCGGTCACCGGCTCCAGGGTGGGCACCGAAATGGGGTTGCGCTGCTCATCGAGTGCCACAAAGGTAAGGTATGCCGTACTGCTGTGGGTTCGGGTGCCGGCCTTGGGGTCTTCGGACTCTACGCGCACCCCTACCTCCATCGAGGTGTTGCCGGCCCAGTTCACGGTGGCTTGAAGTACGACGATTTGACCCATCTGAATCGGTCCGCGGAAGAGCAGCTGGTCCATTGCGGCGGTGACCACGCTGGAGCGACAGAACCGCTGGGCGGCGACCGCTGCAGCCACATCGACCCAGGCCATGATTTGTCCACCAAAGACGGTGTTCAGGCTGTTGCACTGACCGGGCATGACGATCCAGGTCTGCTCGGTTCGGGTCTCGCTGGGATGGACGACACGGGACATGAATGCTCCTAAAAGTCAGGGCAAAAGCGCTGGGCTAGCCGGCTCCAGGTGCCTGAGGGCACGCTGCGATGAGCCAACTCACAGTTGTGGACCCACTTGGTGCCTAGCTCGTCCAGGTTTTCGTTGTCGAGCAGGCCGACGAGGGTGCGAATCATTCCGCCGTGGGCGGAGATCAACGTGGTTGGAACGGGTGGCATTCGCGCGAGGATGGGCAACGCACGCAGGGCCATGTCGAGGTGACTCTCGCCGTTTGGGGCGGCCCCTTTCCAGGTGAGCAGCTCGTCCATTCGGCCGTCGGCGCGAAGCTCGGACTTCTGCTGACCCTCGTAGTCACCCAGGTGACGCTCACGGAGTTCGAAGTGATAGCTGATGGGGACGTCTCGGTCGCCCAGCGCCAGGGCGGCAGTGTGCCGCGCCCGAATTAGATCGGAGCACAGCACTCGGTCGAGGGCCACGGTGTTGAGTTCGCCACGGACTAAACGAGCTTGTTCTTCGCCTTTGGGCGTGAGGGCTACGTCACAATGGCCACTCAACCAGCCATCGGCGTTGGCAATGGACTCTCCGTGCCGGAGGAAAATCCACGTGGTGTAGTCCGAACCGGGGCTGTCCATTGACTATGCCTGGATGCGTTGAACGGTGCGTGCCAGGCGCTCTTCGAGAACGAGCAACGTCGCTGCGTTTGCGGGCTCGCCCGTGGTTCCGAGCATCCGGTCGACTTGGTCGCGAATCTCGGCCAGAGGGCCGGCAACCAATCGCGGAACAAGGCTATCGACGCTATTGCGCTTGCCATTGATGGGGGTGAGGACCACCGCCTCACGCAGCAAGGCATGGAAGCGGTTGTACAGGATGCGCATGGCGATTGGATCCCAACGGCCGGCAGCTGGACGTCGGGCCAGGCCCTCGAGGACGGCGCCCAGTCGGGTGGCTTGGGCGATGGCTAGGTGCTTGACGACCATCTCGGCGAACGGTGTGTCGGTCTCACGGGCCTCGGCCCAAACCATGAGCGCGTCGTTCATGTACTGGGCCTTGAGCACGCGCTCGGCGACCTTGTCAGTGATGTCCTCCGAGCGCAGCTGGTCCATGATGTCTTTGTTGCGTCGGGCGACCTCGGAGGCCTGCAATTCGAAGACCTTGCTGGTGGCGCCAGCCATTTCCTTCAGCTCGCCTTCGGTGGGCATCCGACCCTTGGTGGACAGCCAGTAGCGGGCCACGTCGCGAGCACCGGCGTCGACCTGATTCCAGGCGCGGTACAGACCGATCAGGCTGACCGAGGTGCGCAGCTCTTCGAGCTCTTCACGAACCAGGTGGGTACGGGCCAGGTACTGGGCGCGGAAGTAGGCCGTTGCGACGTCGAGGACTGTTGCGCCGGTAGTCTCGATGACCCCGGGGACAAAGGCAGCACCGGCATCGGCGATGATGCGGGTGGTGGCCTCGGTCATGGCGATCTCGTCGGCCAGCATGTGCTTGCGAATGTCGTTCGGGTACTTCTCTTGGATGGTCTTGGGGAAGTAGTTGAACAGCAGCTGGTCGTAGCCGGGAAGATCTTTCGGTTTGTCGGCGAGGAGCTCTCGGAACACGTACATCTTTACCCAAGCGGACAGCACGGCGAGCTCGGGACGGGACAGGCCCAGTCCCTCATCGTGGCGTCGGGTGAGCTCGTCGTTGTCGGGCAGCCAGAGCTGCTCGCGCTCGCGGCCGAACTCTTGCTCGATGAAGTCGATGGCCCGAGCGAACTGCCAGATATCTTGCTTACTTCGCAAGACATCGCGGGAGATCTGCCGGCCGTGAGCGTCGTTGTTGGCCAGAACGAGGTCGGCGACTTCGTCGGTCATCTCGGCGAGCAGGATGTTTCGTTCGTCTTGGGTGAGCTCTTCGCGCTCGATGACTCGAGAGAGCAAAATCTTAAGGTTGACTTCGTGGTCGGACATGTCGACGCCAGCGGAGTTGTCGATGGCGTCGGTGTTGAGGGCGACTCCGTTGAGGTCGGCTTCGATTCGCGAGAATTGGGTCATGCCCATGTTGCCACCCTCACCGATGATCTTGGCGCGAATTTGGGTGGCGTTGACGCGGACCTTGTTGTTGCCGCGGTCGCTGGCGTCGCTGTGGGTCTCGAAGCTGGCCTTCACGTATGTGCCGATTCCGCCATTCCAGAGCAGATGGACGTCCATCTGCAGGATATGGTGAATAACTACTTCCGGAGCGGCTTCTTCGGCGTCGATACCCAACATAGCCTGGGCTTCGGGGGACAGGGGAACCGACTTGTGCCGTCGGTCGAAGATGCCACCGCCCTTAGAGATGAGCTTCGTGTCGTACTTGTCCCAGCCGCCTTGGCACTCGAACAGGCGCTTGCGTTCGACGTATGTTTTTGCGGCGTTGGGTGAGGGGTCGAGGAAGATATGGAGGTGGTTGAACGCGGCCTTTAGCAGCGTCTTGTCGGATTCGACCATGCCATTTCCGAACACATCTCCGCCCATATCGCCGATTCCAACTGCGGTGAACTCGGTGCGGTTCGGGTGGATGCTGCGTTCGGCGAAGTGGCGACGGACCAGACGCCAAGCGCCGCGAGCGGTGATGCCGACGGCCTTGTGGTCGTAGCCGTTGGAGCCGCCACTGGCGAAGCCATCACCCATCCAGAAGCTGCGCTCCAAGCTGATGGCGTTGGCGACATCGGACAGATGTGCGGTGCCCTTGTCGGCTGCGACCACCAGGTAGGGATCGTCTCCGTCGTGACGGACCACGCGGGGTGGTGGCACGATCTCGCCATTGACGTTGTTGTCGGTGACGTCGAGCAGACCGCGGATGAAGGTCTTGTAGTGGGTGTCGGCTTCTCGGCGACGGATGGCCCGGTCTGAGCTGGGTTGTGTAAGGTAGTAACCACCCTTTGCGCCGGTGGGTACGATCACTGTGTTCTTGACCTGCTGAGTGGTGGCGAGGCCGAGAACTTCGGTGCGGAAGTCGTCGCGGTCGGACCAGCGCAGGCCACCACGGGCGACCATGCCGAAGCGGAGGTGCACGCCTTCGACCAACCGGTTGTGTACGTAAATCTCCCACATGGGGCGACCTGGGCCCATGGCTGTGACCTTGGAGCAGTCGAGCTTGAAGGAGAGGTAGTGAAGCAATCTATCTTGGCGGTAGTGGTTGGTGCGGACGGTGCTCTGGATGAGATTGAACAGGGCCGACACGACCAAGTGGGCATCGTGGGACTGGATGAGGCGGAGCTCGTCGCTTACGCCTTGGACGGCGTTGGTGATAGCGCGGGCCCGGCTGCGCTTGAGGTCGGGATCGAAGCGCGCGGCGAACAACTCGACAAGGCGGCCACAGGTGACGGGGTTGGCGAGCAGGATGTCTTGGACGCGAGGGGCGCCCAGGTTGACATCGAGCTGGCGCGCATAGCGGGCGTAGCCACGGATGACGTCCACCTCTTGCCAGGTGAGGCCAGAGCGCAGGACCAGGCCGTTGAGACGGTCGTTGGTGAGCTGTCCGTCAAACACCGCGCGGAGCCCGTCGACGAGCAGATCGGCGCGCTTGGTTACGTCATCGAGTTCGCAGCCGGTGCAGCCTTCGATGCGGAAGGTGTCGAGGTGCAAGGCGCCGCCGCGGCTGTTGACCTCGGTGGCGTAGGCGCTGTGTACGACCAGTCCGAAGTTGTCGAGCACGGGCAGGATGTCCGTGAGGTTGACGTCTTGGGATTCGTACAGACGCAGGTGGGTCATGTCGGGGAATGCGGGGTCGATGTAGACGTCGGCCACGACTGGCGTGCCGGCAGACAGCTGCTCTAGGAGCTCGATGTCGCGTACGGCGCGCTCGGCCGAGGTGCGGCGGGACCACTCGTCGGGGAAGGCGCGGCCGTAGGTGTCGGTGAAGCGGTCGGCCTTGCTCTCGCCGAATTTGTCGGCCAGAGCGGTCCAGAGCCGGGCCAACCACGGCGTGGCTAGCTGCCGAATTTGCTCGGTGACTTTGATGACGGCTTGGTTTCCGGGGAAGTCGATGCCGGTGAGGAAGTAGTGCAGCAGAACGGTGTCGTAGCGGCCAACGAAGATGCCATGATCGCAGTAGCTGGCCTGCAGGCGGGTGACGATGTCTGTCTCGAGCAACCGTCGAAGGTCGTCGCTGAACTGCGTCTTGGGCATGGCCACCAAGCAGAACGCGGTGTCGGCGCCGGTCATTAGGAAGGTGACGCCGACCTCTTGTTGCTGCTCGGACTCGAACACCAAGTCGACCATCTGGGCGATGGCGGATTGGGGGGCGGTGAACAGGAACTCGGTGGGCAGCGAGTCGAAGACGTTGGCGAACCCCTTGTACCGGAAGGAGCCTGGCCGGCTGTCTTGGTCGGCGAGGATGGACGCCAAGACCCGACGCAGAATGGGCACATTACGGCTGGGTTGCGTGACTGCACGATAGGTGAACATGCCGCGGAGGAACAGGCTGCGCTCTTCGCCACCGACGTCTTTGATGGTGACCAGGATCTCGTCGATACGACCCGACCGGTGGACGGGTGACTCGATGGCGCTCTTGCGGACGCGGACGGTACCGGGCTCGTGTGGGTGGGCCCATTCTCCGTCGGCGGTAACTATGGAGGGACCTTCTAGGACTTGGATGCCCATGGCGGTGCCGTCGTTGGCGCCCATGAACACGAAGTTGTCGCGGAGGAGCCAGTTGAGGAAGGCCGAGGTTTCGCGCATGGCGTCGGCCTGACCGGGGTTGCGCTCGGCGAGAACTTCGCAGCGCTCCGCCATTCGCTCGACGCTTCGGGTCATGGAGCGGAAGTCGGCGACCATGGCGCGGGCGTGGGCGAGGTTGGCGTTGAGCACCTTCTGGTTGCTCGGGACGTCGAGCATCAGCTTGCCACGGTCGGCTTCGAGCATAACCAGCGATTCGGAGACGCCGCCCTCGCTGCCGACGTCGATGAGGAGACCGTTTTCGTCACGGGTTGCGTGGAAGACGAGATTGAACCCGCCCCAGTAGTTGACTTGACCGTTGCGCAGGAACAGGCGCAGGGTGTCGACGATGAAGGGCTGGTCCTCCATGCAGGTGATGACGGCGAGGCCCTTTAGATTCCGAGCCCGCAGCTCGGCCTTGAAGCCATTTACGGGGCGATTTTTTGCAAAGTTAAACGCCTCTTCGAGGAAGCCCAACACGGACGCCGTGGGGTGGTGGGCCAAAAATGGACCGCGCAGACGGCTGACGGTCTCATTGACGAACGCCGTAAACAAGGGGCGTTCCTCACTGCTCAGGGTTCCTTTCCAGGAACGAAGAGAGGTTTTGATGCGCTTTTTCGACGCTGACGTTGCCGTATTCACAGACATGCTGAAACTCTCGTTTAGTGGGCGTGCT
>JAACDH010000046.1 GCA_009936995.1 Rhodobacterales bacterium | reverse complement strand
GAGACTCTCTGCAGAACGAACCCTTGATGAGCGTCCTCGCCAGTTTGCGGCGGTGCCGTGTCGAGCTTGTGCACGCGCTTGAAGTTGGGGAAGATCTTCAGGAACGCGTCGACGACCTCGGTGCCTTCTTCGGGTTCGGGGCTACAGACCGCGTAGACCAGGGTTCCGCCGACCGCGACGTGGACAGACGCGTTGTTGAGGACATCGGACTGACGAGCGGCGGCTTTGATGAGGTCGTGGGCATGTCGACGCCAGCGGATCTCGGGACGTCTACGTAGGGTTCCGATGCCGGAGCATGGGGCGTCGACCAGGACGACGTCGAACAGTTCCGTACCTTCCATGGCACCATCGGACCAGTCGTGTACCCTGCAGACGATCTCGAACTTGAGGCGGCTTGCGCTCTCACGGACACGATCGAGACGTCCATCATCACGATCGACCGCGAGGACTTGCCCACCCCGGCTGGCGATGCGAAAGCTCTTTCCTCCGGGGGCTGCGCAGGCGTCGAGGACACGCTTTCCGTCTACGTCTCCACACAGACCGGCGACGGCGACGGCGGCGGCGTCTTGAACCCATAGACGGGCGTTATCCCAGCCAGGGAGGTTGGGGATAGGTCCCTTGTGTCCTTCGATGCACCACGCATTCTGAACGACCTTGCCGGCGATCTTCACGGGTTCTGCGGTGAGGCCGGCCTCGGACCAGGTGCTGAGCACTTCGTCGGAATTCGAGATGATGACCAAAGGAGGCAACTCGCCGTTGGCCAAGCACCAGGCGTCGGTGGCTTCTTCGCCGTAGCGTCTGTCCCAGCGCGACACCAACCACGCAGGATGGTCGAGTCGATCGATGCGGGACATTTTCTCGGGGGCTTTTACCTTTCGGAGCACCGCATTTACCAGGCCCGAGGCGCGCCCTGCGCCCACCTTGCGCGCGACTTCGACACCCTGGCTAACCACGGCATGGGGCTTGGTCCGCGCGAAGAGCTTCTCGAAGGCCCCCACACGCAACACCCCGCGTACGGGGGCCTCCAAACCACCCAGTGGCTGACGCAGGAAGGGCCGAATTGCAGCGTCCACTTGATTGCGATGGCGGAGCACGCCCATAGCCAGGAACCAGCCTAGCTCGCGATCTCGGCCTTCTTTGGGCAGCGTTTGGGCCAGCGCATCTTCTGCGAACTGTCCGGTTTCAATCGCCACCAGTGCCCGTACCGCTGCACAGCGGCCGGGGTTTGCGCGTGCCATTACAGCGTCCTTAGGAACAGAGTGATCGAGATGTGTTTAGGATTTCCAGCCGTCGGAGCTGCTTCCACCGGCGAGGGCCAGCTCTTGTTTCAGCTTGCGAACTTTGCTCTTTGCTCGCATAGAGCCAGGGAAGAAAGCCAGGAATGACACCAACAGGCCACCTCCAAAGGAGCCGAAGATGAGGTAGACGACAGAGACAGGGTTCTGTAGCTCTGCCGCGTAGAAGCCGAGGTTGAGGCTCAGCTGGGTGACCCGGGAGCTGTTCTGCACACCGAAGAGCACCAACACACCAATGACCAGTGCGGCGGCAGTGACTAAGGTTCCGACCACGTAGCGATTCATGAGAGCCTCGTTCTTAGAGCGCAGTCTAACAGCTTGTGGACCAAAAACACGACGGCCGCATCACCAAATGGCAATGCGGCCGCGTTGACTAACGAACAGAGAGGGCTACTCTTCGGAGCTTTCTTCTGCAGGCGCGGCTTCGACCGCAGGCGCGGCTTCGACCGCAGGCGCGGCTTCGACCGCAGGCGCGGCTTCGACGGCGGGCGCCTCATCGTCCACTGGTGCTCCGTCGGTGTCGGCGTTCTGGGCCAACTTACGCGACAGGTCGCCCATGACATCGCCAAAGGTAGCACCGGCGTCGCCCTGACGCTCCATGTAGCCTTCGAGGTCGCCAGAGTTGCGCTCAACGGCACCACGCTCGGACAGAGAGATCTTGCGATCGTGACTGTCGATGTGGATGACCTCGGCCTTGATGACCTTGCCGACCGGGTACTGGTTCTGCCACTCGTCGCCTTCGACACCCATCTCGGAGAGATGGACCAGGCCTTCGACACCATCTTCGATCTCGACGAAGATACCGAAGTCGGCGCGGTGAACCACGGGCCCTTCAAGAACCTGACCGAGGAAGTAGCGGCTGTGAACCGTGTACCAGGGGTCTTCGGTGAGCTGCTTGATACCGAGGGAGAAGCGCTCGGCTTCCTTGTCGATGGAGAGCACGCGTGCCTCGACCTCGTCGCCCTTTTGGTAGCGATCGGAGGGGTGGCGGATCCGCTGGCCCCAGGACAGGTCGCTGATGTGCACCAGGCCGTCGATGCCCTCGTCGATGCCGACAAAGATACCGAAGTCGGTGATGTTGCGAATGTTGCCCTTGACGACCGAACCAACAGGGTACTGCTGCCCGACGACGTCCCACGGGTTGGATTCGAGTTGCTTCATGCCCAAGCTGATGCGCTTGCCCTCGACGTCCATGCCCAAGACCTTGGCCTCGACCACATCGCCGACATTGACGAGCTTGCTGGGGTGCTTGATGCGCTTGTTCCAGGTCATCTCGGAGATGTGAACCAAGCCCTCGATGCCGTCCTCAAGCTCGATGAATGCACCGTAATCGGGGATGGAGACCACCTTGCCGCGAACGATGGCGCCCACCGGGTACTTGTACTCGGCTTCTTCCCAGGGATCGGGACGGATTTGCTTGTATCCGAGGCTGACGCGTTGGCTGTCGGCGTCGAACTTGAGAATCTTGACTTCGATGACCGCGCCCACTTCAAACATTTCGCTGGGGTGGTTGAGGCGGCCGTAGCTCATGTCGGTGATGTGCAGGAGGCCGTCGATGCCGCCCAGGTCCACGAACGCACCGTAATCGGTGATGTTCTTGACCACGCCCTTCATGATGGCGCCAATTTGGAGACGGTGGATGGTGTCTTCGCGCTTGGACTCACGCTCTTGCTCAAGCAGGACACGACGAGAAAGCACGATGTTTCCGCGACGCTTGTTGAACTTGATGATCTTGAAGTCGAAGGTTTCGCCCATCAGCTTCTCGAGGTTCTTGACGGGGCGCAGATCGACCTGCGAGCCGGGCAAGAATGCCTTGACGCCGATGTCGACCTGAAGGCCGCCCTTGACGCGTGCAATGACCACACCGGAAACAACCTCGTCGGCCTCGACCGCCTTGGAGATTTCTTCCCAGGCCTTCATGAGATCGGCCTTTTCCTTGGAGAGGATGAGGTGGCCGTCGCGCTCTTCCATAGAATCTAGGTAGACTTCGACGTCGTCGCCCACTGCGATGGTGATCTCACCTTCGGGGGTCTTGAACTCTTCGAGAGCAATCATGCCCTCGGCCTTGTAGCTTACGTCGACCGTGACCCAGTCGGAGTTGATTCCGATGACTTTACCTGTGACGACAGACTTCTCTCGGATGCCTTTCTCGGACATCATATTGTCGAAGAAGGCCTTGAATTGGTCGTCTGAAATCTCAGTAATAGGGAGGTCTACGATACTTTCGTCGAACATGTATGGATTCTCTGTGGATTGATTGCGCGATGGTGGGCTTGCTATCGCGGCTATGGGTTTTTGGGGTGCGCATCACGACTGCCGTGAGGCGCCCATGAAAGACGACCAGGGAGCGTGTGTTGCCCCGCTATTCCCAGGTCGAGCCCGCGCGTCTTAAGCCCAATGAGCCGCCACGTCAATGGTTATTGAAAGAGATGGGGCGTTCTGTGCTGGTCTTCAAGGTCTATAGACGCGCGCGGGCCAAGGCCATGATGTGACGGACGGCGCCACCGATACTCATGTCCGATGTGTTCACGTAGACCGCGTCTTCGGCTTGCTTTAGTGGCTCAACGTCACGTTGTTGATCCTGAGTGTCTCGAAAGGCGAGTCCGGCCTTGACCTGCTCATAAGGAACGGGTTCGCCGCGTCGCAGCTGCTCGTCATGGCGTCGACGAGCACGAATGGACAGATCGGCATCGAGGTAGATCTTCAGCTCGGCGTCGGGCAACACGACGGTCCCGATGTCGCGTCCGTCCATGACCACGCCACCTTCTTCGCCTAAGCTTCGCTGCAACTCGAGTAAATCCGCGCGCACTAGAGGCAGCGCCGACACATCGGAAGCGCCTCGACCGATCCCGTTGGTGCGAATTTCATGGGTGACGTCTTCGCCATCGACCACGATGCGCAGCACATCTCCGTCCCAGCCGAAGAAGAACTTCAGGTTGCGAGCGATCTCGGCCACGGCGGGTTCGTCGTTCCAAGCGACCCCTTTACGGCGACACATTAACGCCACCGAGCGGTACATGGCACCGGTGTCGATGTACTGAAAACCAAGCTTTCGGGCAACGCCTCGGGCGACGGTCCCCTTTCCTGCCGAGCCCGGTCCATCGACAGCGATGTTGATGTTGCGTTTACTCATGAGGTGCCTCCCAGTCCGTGGAGCTGGTCAAAGAAGTTGGGATAGCTAGACGTAACCGCGTCGGCGTTGTCGATGACGACGCCACCGGGCACCCTTCGGCCGGCGACCGCGAAGGCCATGGCGATGCGGTGATCTCCGTGAGCGTCGACGTGTCCGGGTCCGCGTAGGTTTCCACCGGTAATCACCATGCCGTCAGGCAGCTCTTCGACACGCACGCCCAGAGTGCGCAGCCCGCCGACGACCCGTGAGATGCGGTCGGACTCTTTGACGCGGAGCTCGGAGGCGTCGCGGATGGTGGTAACGCCATCGGCGCAGGCGGCGGCGACCGCGAGGACCGGAAGCTCGTCGAGGCAGCGGAGGGCAAGGTTTCCGTCGATGGTCGCCCCGTGTAATTGCGTACATCGGACCACGATATTGGCGATGGGTTCGGCGCCCGGGGCGTCGAGGGGCTCGATCTGGATGTCGGCGCCCATACGCTTGAGGGCGTCTAAGACGCCGGCTCGGGCGGGATTGATGCCAACGGTGGGCAATCGAAGCTCGCTGTCTGGGATGATGCTCCCCGCGACCAGCCAGAAGGCGGCGGCAGAGAGATCACGGGGAACGGCGACATCGAGCGGTTCGAGAGTGGTGACCGGCTGCAGGTTCCACCAACCCTCGACGTCTCGGCTTAAGTCGGCGCCCATCGCGATGAGCATACGCTCGGTGTGATCTCGGCTTTGTCGGGGTTCGCGAACAGAGACGCCAACATTGCGGCCAGCCAACAAGATGGCAGATTTTACCTGGGCAGAAGCGATGTTGAGATCATGTCGCGTGCCTGGCCTAACCGTGCCGCCGCGGACGGTGAGAGGCGAGAGATTTCCGTCGTCTCGCCCGTCGATCTGGGCGCCCATCGCTCGCAGTGGGCCGGTGACCCGACGCATAGGCCGTTTGGAGAGTGAATCGTCGCCGACCAGCACGGTGTAGAGCGGGTGTGCCGCGAGCCAGCCCGACAGCAGCCGGATGGTGGTACCCGAGTTGCCACAGTCCAGGGGCTGACTGGGGGATACCAAGCCAGCTTTGGGCGTGACGATGACCTCTCCGGGCCGTTCGTCGATGCCTACGCCCAGCGCTCGAAGCGCGTTCGCGGTGGCGGCCACATCACCGGAGCGCAGCAGTCCGGTGACCCGAGCGGGACCTGCGGCCATCGCATTGAACAGCAAAGAACGGTGCGAAACCGACTTGTCACCCGGAATTTCGACTTCGCCCACCAAGGCGCCGGCAGGTTCGATGTGAACGCGCACGCGTTATTCGTCGATAGCGGGTGGGTGCTCGATCATACGACCCATCTTGCGGAAGCGGTTGTACCGGTCGTCGACCAGCTCTTTGGGCGACATGCCGATGAGCTGGCTGAGGTGGCGGCGAAGCGCGTCGTTGACAGCCGAGGTCGTCTCCGAATGGTAGCGATGCGCGCCGCCCATTATTTCGGGGATGACTTCGTCTACGACATCGAGCTCGAGGCAGTCGTCAGCGGTGATACGTAGCGCTTTTGCTGCCCGGGGGCCCTCAGCGCGGTCGCGCCAGAGGATGGCTGCGCAGCCTGCGGGAGAGATGACGGAGTATACGGAATTTTCGAGCATCATCACTCGGTTGGCCACGCCAATCGCGAGGGCGCCGCCGGAGCCCCCCTCTCCGATAACCAGGGCCACCACTGGCACCGTGAGCTTGGCCATCTCGAGGATGTTTCGGGCGATGGCTTCGGCCTGTCCACGTGCTTCGGCGTCGATCCCTGGGTACGCACCCGGAGTATCGATAAAGGTAAAGATGGGCATCTTGAAGCGCTCGGCCATCTTCATCATCCGAAGCGCCTTGCGATAGCCATCGGGTCGAGCCATCCCGAAGTTTCTATGGATATTTTGCTTCGTATTTCGGCCTTTCTGGTGACCGATGACCATCACGGGCTGGCCGTCGCAGCCATCGTCGCCGCCGGTGTTCTTGAACCGGGCCATACCGCAAATCATCGCAGCGTCGTCGAAGCCAGCGCGGTCGCCGTGGAGCTCGGTGAACTCTTCGAAGATAGCGTCGACATAGTCGAGCAGGTACGGGCGACGCGGGTGGCGAGCCAACTGAGTCCGCTGCCAGGGCGTGAGGTTGCCGAAGATGCGAACTTGGAGTTTGTCGGCTTGTTCTTCGAGTTGCTCGATGGAGGCGGCGAGGTTCACGCCCTGTTCGTCTTGTAGAACGCGAAGCTGGTCAATGCGCTTGCGCAGTTCTACGACGGGGCGTTCGAAGTTGAGGATGACGTCCACGGAAACTCCACTGTGACGGCACCTCATAATGCGGTTCTCATCGCGAAGCCCGTTCCTCGCGGTCTTCTGTTTCGGAGCCTGGGCAAATCACGACCCTGGATCTCCGAAGACCTCTTGGGCCAGCTGGTGGGCGCGGCCAACGGCCTTTGCAGCGTCGATAGGCTCGAAATTCAGTTGCCGGCCCCAGTTTCTTTGCTTGCGAGCAAACTGACGGGTGGATTGCTGGGTGAGTTGAACCGCCTCGTCTAGTGGAAGTTGGTCCAGTAAATGCGCGCAGAGATAACGATAGCCCAGTGACTGCATCGCCTTGAGTTCGCGACCATACCCTCGTTCGAGCAGGCCTTGAACTTCGGCCACATATCCGAGCTCAATCATCCGTAGGATGCGCGCGTCAATACGCTCATTGAGATCATCTCGGTCCAGCCATAGTCCTCGGACTTCATTGCGATCGGGAGATTCGGCGTGGGCCTTTTGGAGGTCGGATAGCCGCTGGCCAGTTTGCTCGAACACCTCGAGACCACGGACGACGCGGATGCGGTCATTTGGGTGTAGTCGCTGGGCCAAGGGGGCGTCGACAAGGGCCAAGGCGGCGTGGGGGTTGTCGAGGGCCTCAAAGCCTGCGCGGACCAGTGGGTCGACCGGTGGCGTCTTTACAAGTCCGCGAACGAATGCTCGCAAATAGAGGCTCGTTCCGCCACAGAGGATGACCCGGGGGTGCTCGGCCAAGGCGCGCTCGGCCAGTTCAACAAAGCTGGCGGCGTCGAATCGCTCGTCGGGGTCGCGAACGTCGATGCCCAGGTGTACGGCTCGCTGGAGCTCGTTGCCGGAGACCTTTCCAGTGCCGATGTTCATGAATCGGTACACCTGCATGGCATCCGCCGAGACGATGACGGCGTCGTAGGCTTCAGCGATGGCCAAGGCGGTATCTGACTTGCCTGCGGAAGTGGGGCCCGCGAGGACCAAGGCGCGCGGCCGACTCATCGACCGCCTCGGAGTCGACGGGCCAGCTCGTCGCTCTGGAACAGCGCCGCTGCGGGCGCCGTGGCTTCAATACCCTGCTCTTGGAGGCTGGCGAAGAGCGTTCGGATCTCGGTGAGATCGTCGACGGGGAAGCCGATGGAACCATGGCGCGCCAGCACGCGCAGGATGGGTTGTCGCCGTAGAAATACGGCTGCGAGATCTGACAGCAGGGCTTCGGGAGGCGTGGCGGCGAGGGCTCGGGGCAGGCCGCGGATGGCCAGCTCTCGGGCGCTGAAACGATCGACGTCGATGTGGTACGTGGCCAGCTGTTCGACCCGTTCAACCAGGGTGTCGACAGCGTTTTGTGGCAGGCTCACACGGAGCGGAACTAGCAACCGCTGACCGAGGCCCAGCGCGGCACCCTCCCCGGCCTCCAGCAACTTCAGCAGAAGTATTTGGCGAGCAGCGTAGACATCTACAACCACGAGATCAGCGCCGCGTGCGCACAACGCACGCCCCTCGGGCAACGCGCCTACGAGGGTGAGCGTGCGATAGCCGAGGCCGCTAGGGCTGGGCTCGGCCACCATTTGAACCGGAGACGCCTTCGCCAACCGAGGATCATCGTCGGGGTGCGCGGAGGGCGGCTCCTTGGCCGTGGATTTTGGCGCGGGGCCTGGGTTGTAGACCGTAGGCACCGGCGTTGGAGTCGGCGGTAGGTCCTCGCGGCGGTGGCGACGAACAGGCAGCCCCTCGGAGGGTTTGGTAAACAGCGGACCCGCCTGTCGGGGTGCGCCGGTGTCTTCGTGTACCTGGCGCGTGCTCAGCTGACCGACTGCCTGGCGTAGGCCCTCGGCGATGACGCCGTTAACGCCGCGCGGGTCGCCAAATCGGACCTCGACCTTGGTGGGGTGCACGTTTACATCTACCCGACGAGGGTCGATCTGCACGTTGAGTACCACCACGGGGTAGCGCCCCCGAGGCACCCGCTCTCGGTAGGCGTCGTACACCGCACGACGGAGCATTCGATCCTGAACGTAACGACCGTTCACGTACAAATAGACCGCGCTACCGGCGTTTGACCGGTGCACACCGATGGGGCTGCTGAGGCCGACCACGCGGATGTCGTCGTATTCGAATTCCACCGGCAACAGACGCTTGCCCGCGTCTCCGAGCAAGGTAGCCGCGCGTTGGGCGAGCGTCTGACCGCTAGGGGCCGACAGCAACTCGCGTTCGTCGTGGTGCAGCCGGATGTCCAGCTGGGGTCGAATCAGCGCCTCGCGGGTGACGGCGGCCAAGCAGTGGTTCAACTCTGTGGCCTTGGTCCGAAGGAACTTTCGCCGGGGTAGCAAGTTGTAGAACAAGGAGCGAACGTCGATCTCGGTGCCCGGCGCACAGCCGATATCTGACACATCGCGCAATGTGCCGCCCTCGACGCGCAGGCGGGTACCGATGTGCGTGTCTGCAGAGCGGGTGCGCAATTCGAATCGACACACCGCAGCGATACTGGGCAGGGCTTCACCGCGAAAGCCCAAGGTGGCCACCGTGTGCAGGTCTTCGGCGACGTTGATCTTTGACGTCGCGTGGCGCTCGAGACACATCATCGCGTCGGTGCGATTCATGCCAACGCCATCGTCCGCCACCCGGACCAACGCCATTCCGCCGTTGCGTAGGCTGACTCGAATACTGCTGGCTTCGGCGTCGAGGCTGTTCTGGAGCAGCTCTCGCAGCACAGACGCGGGCCGTTCGACCACTTCGCCCGCAGCGATCTGGTTAACGACGTGCTCTTCGAGGATGCGGATCGCCATAGGCCTTAGCCCTCTCTGCTCTCTCCAATCTTACGACGCTGCTTAATGTGTAGTCGAATCGGAGTGCCTTGGAAACTGTACTCCTCGCGCAGACGCCGTACCAAATAGCGCTTGTACGCCACCTGAATGCCATCGACCGCGTTGGTGAACAGGTCGAACGTGGGCGGGCGCACGCGGGATTGGTGCATGTAGTACAGCCGAACGGGGTGGTGGTTCTTCTGTGGAGGCGTGTGGTTCGCCGTGACCTCTTCGAGGAAACGGTTCAGCTTGGACGTAGAGATGCGCTTGTCGAACTGCTCGTAGACCTTTAGGACCATCGGCAGGATGCGACCGATGCCCTTGTGGGTCTCGGCGCTGATGAACAAGTGCGGCGCCCAGCTGGCGTGGGGCAACTTGCGCTCCATCTCGGACTCGAGGCTGTCTGAGTCTATTTCTTCGTCGTCTTTGGTGAGGTCCCATTTGTTGATCAATACGATGAGGGCCCTTCCGCGCTCTTCGATGAGCCGGATAAGCTTGGCGTCTTGATCGGTGGGCCCTTCGGTTGCATCGATGAGCAGCACGGTGACGTGGCAGCGTTCGACTGATCGGATGGATCGAACCGTGACCCAACGCTCGACGATGTCGTCGATACGGGCCTTACGGCGGACACCAGCGGTGTCGACGAGCACGTAGTCCTGGCCGTCGACCGTAAGGGCTGAGTCGACCGGGTCCATGGTGGTGCCCGGACTGTCGTGCACCAAGTGTCGTTCTTCGCCGAGCAGCGCATTCACCAACGTGGACTTGCCGATGTTGGGGCGACCGACGACGGCGATTCGGATGGGGCCCCTGGACTGATCGCCCTCGGCCTCTTCGACCGTGACGTTGACCTCACGGACCAACTCTTCGCCTTCGACGAGCGGCGGCAAGAAGTCGTGGATGGCCTCGAGGAGCTCGTAGCTACCGCGACCGTGCTCGGCGCTTACGGTGACCAAGGGGTGGATGCCCACGGCGTAGAAGTCGGCAGCGAGATCTTCGTGACGGGCACCATCGATCTTGTTGACGCACATGACCACCGGCTTGTTGCTGCGGCGAAGCAGCTTGCCCACGTCGTCATCGGCCGGCGTCCATCCTGCGCGTCCGTCGACCATGAACACGATCACGTCGGCCTGCTCGACGGCGAGCAGGGACTGAGCGCGCATGGCGGAGAGCAGATCGGTATCGGGCTGGGGCTCGAGCCCACCTGTATCGATGAGTAAAATCTCACGATCGAGGATCTCGGCGTTCTCAAAAAGCCGATCGCGGGTGACGCCAGGTCGGTCGTGCACTACGGACTTTTTAAAGCCAATTATACGGTTGAACAGGGTCGACTTGCCCACATTGGGACGGCCGACGATCGCGACGATAGGACGAGGCATGTGGGATTCCAGTCCGCGGGGGTTATCTAGGCGTGCTCCGGTGCGCACGCTGGTGTTTGCATCTAAGTTCAGAGGACACGTCATGAAGGTGGTGGCAGCGATGAGTGGCGGCGTTGATTCGTCGGTGACAGCGGCCCTTTTGGTCGAACAGGGCCACGAGGTGATTGGCGTGCACATGAAGTTGCACGACGCACCTCCCG
>JAACDH010000343.1 GCA_009936995.1 Rhodobacterales bacterium | reverse complement strand
AGGCACAGCCCGTCGAGCTCTGCGCGGACGAGGCGGAGGCCAACCAGGTACTGGACAATACGGACTGTGACGACACCATCGCCACGGCCTTTCCGGGCGGTATCGAGGTCTGCGACAACCTAAACATCGACGAAGACTGCAACGGCGCCGCCGACGACGACGACAACGCGGCGGAGGGCAAGGTCGCCTGGTACATCGATTCCGATGGTGACAACTTCGGTGATGAAGACGACGATGGAGCCCTCGCATGCGACCCGCCATCCGGCACCGAGGTCCTCGACAACACCGACTGCGATGATGTGGCGGCCGGCGTCAATCCCGGCGCTCAAGAGGTCTGCGATCCAGACGACGTCGACGAAGACTGCGACGGAAACGCCGACGACTCGGATGGCGATGTGCAGGGCCTGATCGACTGGTACCTCGATGGCGACGGCGATGGTTATGGACTGTTTAGCGATGGAATACTAGAAAGTCAGTGCGCCCAGCCCCCTGACCGAGCCCAGATTGTCGGTCCTGATGATGATTGCGACGATGGTGATGCCGACGTCAATCCGGGGGCTGTCGAAGTCTGCGACGATCTCGATGTCGACGAAGACTGCAGCGGTCAGGCCGACGACGATGACCCCAACGCCACTGGCACGTTCGACTGGTATGTCGACGCCGACGGCGATGACTTTGGCGATGAGGACGACAGTGGCACCCCGGCGTGCGCCCCGCCAACTGGCACGGAGGTCCTCGAGAACACCGACTGTGACGACACCTTGGCCCACGTAAATCCAGATGGCACCGAAGTCTGCGACCCCGACGACAACGACGAGGACTGCGACGGCTTGGTCGAAGATGCCGACATCGCCATCGGACTGCTGCCCATCTGGTACATCGATCTGGACGATGATGACTTTGGCGATGAAAACGACGTCGGCTTCGCCTCATGCGATGCGCCCGCGCTGTCCTCCAATGAGAACAGTGACTGCGACGACGGTGATGACACTGTCAACCCCGGAGAGCTCGAGCGCCACGACGGCCTCGACAAGAACTGCGATGGCTTCGACTTTGTGTGCGGCGAGAGCATGGTCCGGGTGTACCCAACCGGCGTGGCCGATGCCGACTACACCACCATTCAAGCGGCCGTCGACGACTTCGACCAGGTCTTGCTCTGCGACGGCGACATCATCGAGGTCACGCCGGGCACCTACTTTGAGAACCTCTCGGTGGTGGACGTCGACCCCATCATTCGCGGTGTTGTGGGTCCAAGTGCTACTTTCGTCGACGGTGGTGGCGTGGGGCGCACGGTCCACCTAGAGCGTTTCAGCGGCACGCTAGAGGGGTTCACGATTGTCGGCGGAAACGCGTCGGTCGAGGTGCAGAAGCAGGGCGGCGGCGTTCGCCTGTACTACGGTGATGGCGCAGTCCTGAACAACCTCGTCGTCGATGGCAACTCCGCCGACGATGGCGGTGGCATCGAAGTTCGCCACCCCACAGACGTCACGCTAAGCGACCTCACCATCCTCAACAACAGCGCCACGGGAATCACCGGAAACGGTGGTGGCATACGGGTAAGCACCACGGGCGGGCAGTCTTCGGGCTACTTGCTGATGACAGGGCTTCAGGTCGAGACCAACGACGCCAACAACAAGGGTGGCGGCGTGTATGTCGAGTTCGAGGTGGGGTCGCCGGCGGCGGTGTCGCTCGAAGACAGCACCTTCACCACAAACAACGCCAACTTGGCTGGCGGTCTTTACGTCACCGACACCGCAGTCTTCGACCTCTTCCGCACCGATTTCATCGGCAATGTGGGCACCAATAACTTTGGCGCCATTCAGATGGAGCGCACCGGCGCGAGTCTCGAAGACGTGCTGCTCTCGGGCAACGAAGGCAGCACTTCGGCCGCAATGCAGATCTCGGAATACATCTACGGACCGGTCACTCTCAACCGCGTACAGGCCGAGGGCAACACGCTCACGGGTGTCTCGGGTATTGGCTACGCGGTCGACCTGAAGGGCGACTTCCAAGACGGAACGGTGCTCAAGCAGGTGGAAGTGACCGGCACATCTCGGGCGCTGCTGGGTATCTTTGGCGGCGGCCTGAACGTCACCGGTACCCTCGATGCGAAGAACCTCTTGGTGTACGACAACTCTGGTGCCACGGGCATGTATATCGCCGAAGAGAGTGTCTTTCCGGCGACGTCGCAGGCGGGCACTCACCTCATCGAGAACAGCACCTTTGTCGGCAACGATGGAGACGGCCTGCAGGTGGGGAATACGATCGGGACTATCCATCTTCGCAACGTGATTTCGGCTTACAACGGCGGTTTCGGGGTGAACGATCTTGTTCGCGACCCTATCGTCACCTACACCAATGCTTGGTCCAATGGCCTGGGTACCTACGCGAACGTAGTGGTGCCTCCAGGCATCAACGGAAATATCGAGGAGGATCCCTTGTTTGTGGCCTATTCCGCCGCTACACCGTCCACCGCCTGGGATTTACAACTCGATGCGGGCAGCCTCCTCATCGACGCGGGCGACCCCGATCCGTTCTTCAACGATCCGGACGGTTCGGCTGCCGACATGGGCTACTACGGTGGGCCGGGCGCGCCCTAATGCCTACAGCGTCTCGACGGTGCCCGAGTAGAAGGCGTCGAGCACATCGGCCCAACGCTCCTGAACCTCACCCCGCTTCACCTTAAGGGTAGCGGTAAGTAGTCCATTCTCGCGACTGGGCTCCTCGGGGAGCAACGCGAAGGTCTTGACTTGTTCGAATGAGGGCAGGGTGTGGTTCACCTTGTCGATAGCGGTCTGCACCAGCTGCAGGACTTCGGACTTTGTCATGAGGTCGGCGTGATCGGTGAACGCGAGCGCTCGGCCTCGGGCCCACTGGGCAATGTCTTGGGTGTCTAGCGCGATCAACGCGACGCAATAGGGTCGTCGATCGCCGTGCATCACTACCTGACTGACCACGCTACACTTGGTCTTGAGCATGCCTTCGAAGTTCGCTGGTGCGATGTTCTTGCCGCCCGCGGTGACGATGAGGTCTTTCTTACGCCCGGTGATCTTGACGTGTTCACCGGGCAAGATAACGCCTAGATCGCCGGTATACAGCCAGCCATGCTCATCGAGGACTCGCGCGGTGGCCTCGGGGGCGTTGTGGTAGCCCTGCATGACGCCGCGGCTACGGAGGAGGATCTCGCCGTCTTCCGCGATGCGAACGTCGTAGCCGGGAAGGGGCCGGCCCACGCTACCGAACCGGTAGTCGTCGATGCGATTGACACAGCTTGCAGCGCTGCTCTCGGTGAGTCCGTAGCCTTCGAGAACCAGGATGCCGATGGCGCCGAAGAAACGAGCGATGGCCTCGTCGAGGGGGGCGCCACCGCTGATGAAGAACCGCACATGCCCACCCAACTGCTTGCGAATTCCTCTGAGGACGAGCTGATCGGCGATGGCGTGACGCATTCGCAGGATGGCGGGGGCTCTGGTACGCTTCTGATGGTGATCGCTGACCTGAGCGCCGATGTCGAGCGCCCACCTGAACGTCTTGTAGGCGACGGGGCCCTTGGCCTTGGCCTGCGAGACGATGGTGTTGTATGCTTTTTCGAACACACGAGGAACCGCGGCTGCCCAGGTAGATTCGGTGTCGCGGAGATTCTTGATGACGTTGTCGAGGTTGCCGTCAACCACGGTGGGAATGCCGAGCCGGATGAACGACACCTCCATCACCTTGGCGAAGACGTGGGCCAGAGGCAGAAACAGCAGTTGCTTGTCGACGGGGTTCATGAACGCGAGGGCGTCGACGGCTTCGGCCTCGTAGATCCAGGCGTCGTGGGTGAGCATGACCCCTTTGGGCATGCCGGTCGTGCCCGAGGTGTACATCAGCGTCGCGAGGCGCTCTGGGGTGATGGCCCGACGGGCTTCGTCGTATGCGTTGGGGTGGTCGGCGCCGTAGCTGCGGCCCTCGCCTTGGAGGTCGACGAGAGAGATTTCGTTGGATGCGCTGGAGCCTTCGCCGATGACCACGATGCGCTTCACTTGGGGAATGCGGTCGCGAATGGCACGCAACTTTTTGAGTTGGTCGCTGTCGCAGAAGATGATGACCGCTTCGCTGTCGTGGATGACGTAGGCGCACTCATCCTCGGTGGCGGATGGGTATACGGTGGTGGTGGCACCGCCTGCTGCCAGGATGGCCATGTCGATCAGGATCCATTCGACGGTGGTGCCTGCCAGGATGATACAGCGCTGCTCCGCTTGTAAGCCGGCCCCGTGCAACCCATCGGCGATACGCCGCACCTGCTCGTGGCACTCACGCCAGGTAAGGGACTGCCAAACGCCGTCGCGCTGGAAGAACATGGCCTCAGCACCAGGCGTGGAATCCACCCGGTGATGCCACATATCGGTCACCGATCGAAACGATGCCGCACCGAGTCGTTGGCTGTGCTCACCCGCGCGCAATGGCGCTCCGATATGGACAAAGACGGCGTTGAGGACGAGCTTGCGCCATAGAGGTTCCTTCTAGCGAAGCTTGGGATCGAGGGCGTCGCGGAGACCGTCGCCGAACAAGTTAAAACTCATCACGGCGGCCACGATGGCGAGGCCTGGCATGGTGGCAATCCACGGAGCTGCTCGAAGCGGTCCGCGACCGTCGTTGACCATGACGCCCCAGGTTGCGATGGGAGGCGGAACGCCCAGCCCCAGAAAGGAGAGGCCAGCCTCAGCGATCATCGTGGCTCCGATTGCGAGGGAGCAGTACACGATGACCGGCGCCATGGCGTTGGGGATGAGGTGCTTGAACACGATGCGTTGGGACGAAAATCCCAGCGCTTGTGCCGCTTGGATGAACTCTTGCTGCTTGAGCGAGAGCACCTGACTTCGGACGATACGAGCCACGCCCATCCATCCGGTGAATCCGAGGATGGCGACGATGAGGAAGATGCTCTTGGCGCCCTTCAGTTGGATCATGCCGACGATCGCCAGCAACAGGACCAAGCGGGGCAGGGCCAACAGGAGGTCGGTGAACCACATCAGGGCGCGGTCGACGCTGCCGCCGAAGAAGGCCGCAGTGGCGCCGATAGAGGTGCCCATGGTGGCGGCAATGGCGACGGAAACAAAGCCGATGGACATCGAGATCCGGGCGCCGAAGAGCAGCCGGCTGAAAACGTCGCGGCCGTAGTCATCGGTGCCCAGCAGGTAACCCCAACCAGGGGGCTCGAGCTGTGGGCCCACGTCGATGGCGAGGGGGTCGAACGGCGCGATAAGCGGCGCCAAGATGGTGAACGTGAGCAGCACGCAGACCCCGTAGAAACCCATCATTCCGGTGCGGTGGCGGGTGAGCGTACGCAGAAAGATCTGTCGATTGCTGTTCCACTCTTCATCGTCCATTACGCGCGGGAACGCTCGTCGGTATGCGGCGCGCCAGATGGCGGCGGTGACGGCGACCAAGCTGAAGGTCGCGACCACCGAGTGGAGGGCGATACCGCCCCCTGGACCCGAAAACCAGATGTCGCTGATGCGGGGCAGGCCGGCGATGATGGCCCAACTCACGGTTCCGACCAAGGCCATGAGCCCGAGACCGTTTACCCATTCGCCTACGGCCAAGTGGCCAATGCCTGGAAAGACAAGACCCAGCTTGGTGACGGGCGGTGCGATGAATCGCTCCTTCTTTACGATTGCAGTCATGGGCGGTTCAATCGAACTTCACGCGCGGGTCAACCAGCGCGTAGGAGAGGTCTGCGATGAGGTTGCCAATGACAACGAGCAGTGCGAATATGAAGAAACAGGCGATGATTAGCGGTGTATCTTGCGTATAGATGGCGGTGATAATCAGACGTCCCATGCCGGGCCAAGCGAAGACCATCTCGGTGAGGACGCCGCCCGAGAACAGGTAAGGCAGGCTCAACCCGACCAACGTGACAATCGGGAGTAGGGCGTTGCGAAGTGCGTGCTTGAGGATGACCACCCGTTCGCGAAGGCCCTTTGCGCGGGCGGTGCGGATGTAGTCCTGGCGAATGACCTCAAGAAGCGATGAGCGCATGTAGCGAGCGGTGCCGGCCGCCGACGCGACCCCCATGGCACAGCCTGGCAAGATGAGGTGGCTCACCCGGTCCTTAAACTGGTCCCAAGGGCCCATATAGTCGTATTCAACGACGTTGTACATGCCTGACGTGGGCAGCGCGAACATCTCGAAGAACTGCGGTATATTCCCCGCTGCGACCTGTTCGAGTAGCCAACCACCGAACTGGTAGGACACAAACAGCTGCAACATCAGCGCGAACCAGAAGCCAGGCATGGAGTAAAACGCCAGACTGGACACGCTGATGGAGGTGTCGGTTGGGCTACCGTGGGTCACGCCTTGGATGATGCCCAGTACGACTCCGGTGGGGAAGGCGACCAGAAGCGTAACCAGCGACAGAATGATGGTGTTGGGCAGCGCCTGAACGACCAAGTCGAAGACGGGCTGCTCGGTGGCCATGGATACACCAAAGTCGAGGAAGACCAGGTTGCGCATCATGAACAGGTACCGCACGTATGCGGGGTCATCGAGACGGTATTTCGCCACGATCATCTCTCGTACTTCGGGAGACGTGTCTGGGGTGAAGTACTTGTCGGCGACAGATCCTGGTGAGAGCTCGACCAGGAAGAAGATCAGCGTGACGACGCCTAGCACCAAGGGGATTGCTAGGATTAGCTTGCGGATGGCGTACTTAATCAAGTTGTTGTCCGGCTACTCGAAGGCGGCGGGGTAACCCATTGCCCGGCACCATGCAGGATGGCGTGGGCAATGGCTTTAGAGGCTAGTGCTTGTACTTCACCTTGTCGGCGGGCACTTCCCACTGATGGAGGTTGTGGGTGGCCGAGAGCACGTCGATTTGAGTGTTCTCGAATCGCTCGTTGATGCCAACAATTTCGTCCATCCACCACAGGAAGAGGTAGGGCTGGTCGGCGTAGATCTCGGCCTGCATTTCTTTCCAGTAGGGAGCTGCATCTTTCGGGTTCGCAGTGTGCAGACCCTTCTCGATGAGCTCGTCGACCTTCTCGTTGCAGTAGCTGGGGAAGTTGAAGGGGTAAGACTTGTCTTCCTTATCGCAGTGCCAGATGGTGCTGGGGTCGACGAACAGGCCAGCAGACCAGCCGGCGACCGCCGCATCGAACTTCTTCTCACGGAGGTTATCGAAGAATGCGTTGGATTCGGCCTTCTCGAGGTCGGCCTTGATGCCGATCTGTTGGAGCTGCGCCTGAACGAGAATTTGAATGTCGGCGCGGCGCTGGTTGCCTGTGTTGGTGGACAGGGTGAAGGCGAAGGGCTTGCCGTCTTTGTCGAGGGTACCGTCGCCGTCGGTGTCGGTCCAGCCGGCCTCGGCGAGCATGGTCTTGGCCTTCTCGGGGTCGTAGCCAAAGGGCTTTACGTCGTCGTTGTGAACGCCGCACAGCGCAGGGGTAACGGTGCCAATGGAGCGCTTGGCGTAGACCTCACCGGTCTCGCTGGTGAGCAGCTTGCCAATCATCTTGTCGACGTCGATGGCGTGGGCCAGGGCTACGCGGACTGCCTTATCGGCGAAGAGTGGGTTCTTGAGGTTCCAGGCGACGTAGTCGTTGCTACGCCAGCCGCGACGAACCAAGTTGATCTCGGGGTGCTCTGTTCGGAGTCGGTCGGCGTCGCGGACCAAGATGGCGTTCATCATGTCGATGTTGCCGGCCTCGAGCTCGATCAAACGGGTGCTGTATTCAGGAAGAATCTTGAAGATGACCCGGTTCAGGTGTGGCTGCCAATCGGCGGGGCCACTGAAGTGGGGGTTCGGCTCGAGCACGATACGGTTGTTGGGCTCCCACTTGGAGAGGCGCCAGGGGCCGTAGGACAGCGGCGCCTTGCTCATGGGGTGACCGCGAAGGGTGCTGCGGTCGGCGTCGGCGAGGTGCTTCTTGGGAAGCAACGCCATGGAGGAGGCGTGGGCCATCTGCGTGTCGCGGTCGTAGGACTCGGTGAAGTGCCACTCGATGTGGGTGTCGTCGATGATGGCGGGGCGGCCGGTCTCTTCCATGCGTTCGACATACGAGATGCGGGCGCTGGCGACGTTGGGGTCCGAGATGAGGTCGTAGGTAAATACGATGTCTTCGGCGGTGACCGGAGAACCATCTTCGTACTTCAGGTCGTCGCGGAGGGTCATTCTGAGGGTCTTGCCGTCATCGGACCAGGACCATTCGGTGGCCATACCGGGCAGCTTCTTCAGAGAGCAGTCGAACTCGCTGTCGACGAGGGGGAAGGACAGCGCCGACATGATCTCGCCGTCGGCCGCGGTCTCGCTGACAACCGAGATGAGGTTGCCGATGTCGCTTTGGTAGCCGATCACGAGCGTGTCACGGGTCTCGTGCTTCGAAGTTTCTGCGGCAGCGGCGTCCTCACCGGCGGGTGTTGCGGTCGCGGGTGCTTGTTCACCGCCACAGCCCACTAGGCTGAGGCTGAGGGCCGCGAAGAGGGCGATGGACGAGAGGGGACGGTGCATGGAGCCTCCGGGGCGACAGCTGTGCGGCTGCGCCTGAGTCGTGACCAATTACCAAGAAATGAGGGGTGCGGTCAACCCGTTCGGCCGCCAACCACTCGGGCGATACCGCCGAGGTCGTCCCAGGTGCGGATATCGGTGAGGCCCGCGCGCTTAAACAGGTCGACCACCGCTGCAGCTTGGTCGTGACCCACTTCGACAATAACACCCTGCCGGACAAGTTTTGCGGCGAGTGGGATCAGGCGTTTGTAGCACGCTAGACCATCGCGGCCGCCGTCTAGCGCCAGTCGAGGTTCGTGTTTGCTGACCTCGGGCTGAAGGGTGTCAATGGTTCGACTAGGGATGTAGGGAGGGTTCGACAAAACCCAATCCACGGGGCGGTTGGAGGGGATCGGAGACAGTAAATCTCCTTCGAGAACGGCCACGCGCTTGCCGAGGTCGAGGGCGACAACATTTGCCCGGGTGCAGGTGAGGGCTCTCTTGGAGATGTCGGTGGCGAAAACGCGCACCCCAGGGTGCGCGGTAGCGACTGCCAAGCCGACGGCGCCAGAGCCGCAGCCGACGTCAGCAACGTAGACGGGGTCGGCGTCGGCGTCTATCCAGGCCAGCGCGGCGTCGACCAGGGTCTCGGTGTCGGGGCGAGGGACCAAGACGCCAGGAACGATGTCGAGATCGATGGCGTGAAAGCCTTGAGTGCCTAGGATCCAGGCCATGGGCTCCCGACCCCCGCGTCGGGCAACGAGAGGGCGGAGCGCTTTGAGCTCTACGTCCGTCATGGGTCGGTCGTGGGCCAAATACAGCTGTAGCCGTTCCATCTTGAGGACATGGCACAACAACAGCTCGGCTTCGAGGCGTGGGCTCTCGATTCCCCGTGTTCGGAGCCAGGCGCCTGTGCGGGTGAGCACGTCGACAAGGCGGAGTGACTCCCCCACGCCGGCTAGCCCTCTGTCTCGGACTGCAACAACTCGGCCTGATGCGCGGCGGTCAGGGCGTCGACCAGTTCGGTCATGTTGCCTCCGACGATGCTGTCGAGCTTGTACAAGGTGAGTCCGATTCGGTGGTCGGTGAGACGGTTCTGGGGGAAATTATAGGTGCGGATACGCTCGGACCGGT
>JAACDH010000342.1 GCA_009936995.1 Rhodobacterales bacterium | reverse complement strand
GCGCGTCTCCACCGACGCGGTCCAAGTGTTCGGCGGTTACGGTTACAACACCGAGTACCCGGTCGAGAAGCTGATGCGCGACGCGAAAATCTTCCAGATTTACGAGGGAACGTCCCAGATCCAGCGCATGATTATTGCCAAGGAAATCTTCCAGCGCGGAAGGTAGGAGCGAGCGTGCGGCTGTGGGCGACCATTGTGCTCGGGGTTTTAGCCCTGGGTGGATGTAAGAAGGCAGTGACCGAGGCCATCGCACCAGATGAGATGGGCGTCGATCTCAGCGCGTGCATCTCGCCGGTGTTAATGACGCCCAGCATCATCGCCGCACAAACACCGACACCGGCACAAGTTGTGGGAACGGGATTTGAAAACGGCGCCCAAGTTTTCATCGGGAACACCGCGCTGTCCGACGTTCGTTTCGAGAACGAGAACAGCCTGCGAATTGGGTTGCCGGCGATGGAGGCGGGAATGTACGATATCGTGGTGCAGAACTCAGATGGAGACCGCGGAACCATTTGGCAGGGCTTGCAAGTAGGAGACGGTGGTCGCGGCCTCATTGCCAGCCGAACCTGCCTCTCCGTGGTCATCCACTTCGAGACGAACGGCACCGGCCTCTCCAACGCGAACCGCGCCGAACTCAACGCTCAGCTCGGCTGTTGGGGCGAGCAAGGCAGCATCATCAGTATCGAAGGGCACGCCGATGAGCGCGGTACCACCGACTACAACTTGGCCTTGGGCCAGCGTCGGGCCGATTCCGTTCGTCGATACCTGTCCCAGGGTGGCGTGGCACTACACAACATGACCACCTTGTCGGTCGGCGAAGAATCCCCCGCCGACATCGCTCATACAGAAGCCGCCTGGAAGCGCAACCGTCGCGTCTCGGTCGGGTCGAGGTAGGTCATGTGGTGGATACTCGCCGTCGCCCTTGCGCTGCCCGTCGACCCGATGTTGGTCGCATCCTGCGACGCGGCCAAACAAGCCGACGACCCCATCGCCCTAGAGTCGTGCATCAAGACGTGGCTCGAACGGGATCCTAAGAGTCCATACACGGATTACTACGGTTACTTTCTGGCGGTTCATCGAGGCGATGCCCACACGGCGCAGTCCTGTTTCAACCGAGCCGTCACCCAAGACCTCCCCGAAGAGCGCGAGGCTGAGCTTCTCCACCTCAAGATGCCCACTACCTTCATGCAGCGGTTGGGACGGTGGATCCCAGTGATTGGCGTGGTGCTCAGCGTGCTGCTGATCGCGGTCGTTCGACTTTGGTACGCCACGGGAACCGACACCCCAGAGACCACGTAGATCGGTTATGTGCGGCGCCCTCGGAGGAGCCCCATGACCACCATCGCCCAATCCTTGACGGAGTTGGTCCGCGTTGCCGCTGACGCAGCGGGCTACGCCGATTCGCCGGTGCCGCTCGAGCCCTGTGTGGCCACCAACAACCCCGATCACGGTGACTACCAGTCCAACTACGCGTTTCGGGTTGGCAAGTCCCTGCGGACCAATCCGCGCGCGGTCGCTCAAGCCGTGGTCGACGCGCTTCCGTCCAGCGAGATGATCGCCAAGGCCGAGGTCGCCGGTCCGGGTTTTATCAACTTCACGCTCAGCGACGCCTGGCTCTCATCGGATGTACAGCGGCGATGTCGCGATGCCCGATTGGGCGCTCCAAGTCCAGGTGCTGGCCGAACGGTGGTCATCGACTTCTCGTCGCCGAACATCGCCAAACGGATGCATGTGGGCCACCTGCGCAGCACGATCATCGGCGACGCGCTCCGGCGGCTGTACAGCTTCGCCGGCTGGAATGTCATCGCCGACAACCACGTGGGAGACTGGGGAACGCCCTTCGGTATGCTCATCGTGGCCTGGCACGAGTGGCGCGACGACGCCGCCTACGACGCGGACGCCATCGCCGAGCTTCAGCGGCTGTACCAACTGTTCCGCGAGAACGCCAAGGCAGACGAAGCGCTCATGGTTCGGGCCCGCGCCGAGACCGCCAAGTTACAGGCGGGAGACGAAGAGAACGCTGCGCTGTGGACCCAGTTCGTCATGGCCAGCATGGCCGAGTTCGACCTTGTCTACGACCGGTTGGGCGTCGAATTCACGGTCACTTTAGGCGAGAGCTTCTACCAGCCCAAGCTCGCTCAGATCATCCAGGATCTTCTCGACCGCAAGATCGCCATCATCAACTACGGAGCGGTGGTGGTGCCGTTCACCGCCGAAGACGGCAAGGGCTTGGGCAAGAATCCGCTCTTGATCCGCAAGTCGGATGGCGCGGCCTTGTACGGAACCACCGATCTCGCCACGGTCCTTCACCGGGTAGAAACCTGGTCCCCTGAGCGAGTAATCTACGAGACTGACAACCGCCAGCAACAGCACTTCAAGCACATCTTTGCAGCCTCAAAGAAGATGGGCGTGACCCACGTCGACTTTCGGCACGTGTTCCACGGCATTCTTCGGTTCCCGGACGGCGCGGTGGTCAGCACACGGGCTGGCGGCAGCGGCACGACCAACCTCATCGACGTCCTAAACACTGCGGTGTCGCGGGCACGGGCTGTGGTCGACGAGAAGAGCGCCTCCTTGCCTGAGGCCGAGCGGGCTGTCATCGCCGAGACGGTCGGCGTGGGTGCTGTAAAGTACTTTGATCTGTCCCAAAACCCAGCCTCAGACATTACCTTCGACTGGGACCGTAGCTTGTCGATGGAGGGCAACAGCGCGCCGTACCTGATGTATGCCCACGCCCGCTGCTGCTCCATCGTTCGCAGAGCCGCCGAGCGAGGCGTTGTTGCCGGTGACTTGAGGCTGTTGGAACCGGCCGAGCGCAATCTGGCCTTGGCGGTCGCGCGCACCGCCGACGCAGCGCTGCTCGCCGCCGAAACAAATCGCCCAAACCTTTTGTGTGACCACCTGTACACGGTTGCCCAGTCGCTTTCCCGTTTCTATGTCAATTGCCGAGTCCTCGGAGATGACGTAGACGACGCAACTTCCGCAAGTCGGCTTACCTTGGTAGCCGGTGTTGCACAGGCACTTCGGACGGGTCTCGATCTGGTCGGTGTGGGCACGCCCTCACGGATGTAAGCACCAGAGGGGGGTAGTGCGTTATCATCGGGTCCTCCCTCGCTCTCCTCTGGACCACCCATGGTTCCCACTCCTGCGTCTGGCGGCCTTCCGGCTGAACTCAAGCGCATCGGCCGATACAAGATCGTGCGTCCGCTCTCCAAAGGCGGCATGGCGCTGGTCTACGAAGCTCGGCGCGAGAGTCTCGCTGGCGTCATGCCACGGGTGGCCATCAAGGTCATCCTGCCCGAGCATCAAGACTCCAAGACCTTCCGTGATCTGTTCATCAACGAGGCCCGCTTGGGTGCCTCGATGCAGCATCAAAACCTGGTGCAGATCCAAGACTTCGACAGCGAAGGCGAGCGGTTCTTTCTGGTCATGGAGTACGTCGAGGGGCTCACCCTACGCCGGATCATCTCGTTGGCCGATCGGTATGGTCTAAAGATGCCCATGGGCGTCATCGCCGAGATGGGTCGCCAAGCCTGCGATGGCTTGCATCACGCACACGGGGCCACCGACGAGCGCGGCGACCACCTAATGCTGGTGCACCGCGACATCAAGCCTTCGAACTTGATTCTCAACCCTCATGGTGTGGTTAAGGTGCTCGACTTTGGCATCTCCAAGGGCGCGCTTCGCGAAGAGCGAAAGGGTTCGGTCAAGGGCACCTGGGGCTACATGGCGCCCGAGCAGGCTACGGGTCGAGGGGTAACGCCTGTCTCCGACGTGTTCGGACTCGCCGTGGTGCTCTACGAGCTGGCGGCGCTACGGCCCATGTTCCGCGAGAAGGGCAAGGAAGACATCAAGCGGCTGTTGGCCGATGACCACGCGGCACGGATGGCTGCCACCCTCGACGCCGACTACGGTCCGTTGGTTCGGGTTCTTATTCGTGCGCTACAGCGCGATCCGGAGGCTCGGTTTGCCAACGCCGAAGAGCTCAGTCGGGCGCTCTCCGCGCTGTTGCCGGATCCGATCACGGCCCGCGATGAAGTCGTGCGCTTCTACCAGCAGATGGAGGCCCTCCACAAAGATCCGCAGCGCTCCACTGCCGTGCCTCCCGAGGCTTCTCAGGGCAGCATCTTGGTCCCAGATACGTCCCCGGAAGTAGATAATGAGCCCAGCGTGCTCGGGTGGATTCTGACCGGTGTCGCGGTGCTCACGGTCACCGTTGGACTGCTCGCTGCGATTGTCGGTGTCGGCGCCGTGCTTCTAGTCGAACCTGTGAATACGGCCCGCTACTCAGATGGCCCCAGCTTGTCCGACGTCATGCCCGAACCTGCCGGTCCCGCCGGCGAAGATGCGCCAGGCGAAGAACGCGTCGCGTCTCCGAAACCGGCGCCTTTTCGTGGGACACCAGGCATACCTCCTGTCGAGAAGCAGATCTCTCCGCCAGAAGAGGTTGATCCCAACGCCCCGGTTCGCGTGCGCGTGGTTCGCTCCGACGGCCCCCAGCCCATCGAGGCGCCAACACCTCCGGTCAGCGACGCTGATCTTCTGAACGAGGCCGCGCCGTTGACCCCGCAACCCGGAACGTCGGGTAAGGGTGACGAAACCACTACCGGCGCCATCGTTATCGCAGCTAAACAGGCGGCCGAGATCTACATCGGCGGGCAGTTTGTGGGCGTCGCGCCGCTCAAGAAACGGCTCGATCCCGGTCGCTACGCGATCAGTATCGTGGCCGAAGATGGGCGTCGTCGCAGCTTCGAGGTCGATGTGGAAGTGGGCCAAAAAATTCGCAAAACCTGGGACTTCGACCGCAATAGTTGGCGATGAAAGGCATCCTCTTCGTAGACGATGAACCCGAGAACGTGGCCCTTGTGGCCGAGATCCTCGGTGAAGCCCTCGAGCGTGAGGTCGTAGTGGCCGAGTCCGTCGAGTTGGCCGTCGAGTTGCTGCTCGAGCGCGACTGGCAGTTGGTCGTGATGGACTTGTTCATCCCGCTGGGAGAGCATCCGCACCGGGTTTTGGGGCCCCGTGCCCGTCGCTATCAAGAGCAGGTAGAACACTTGGGCGGCCTCGTGCTGCTCGAAGAGATCGATCGGCTTCCCGAACGTCGGCGACCGATGGTGGTATCACACACGGCGTGTACCGATCATGTCTTGCTCGAGCTGTTTGGCGATCGCGTCGAGCGGCGGATTCCTAAACCGGTGCCCCTGGACACGCTGCTGCAGAACCTGATGGAGGTGTTGGCGCCGTCCTAGCGGTTCTCCTCGAGGAGGGCCTGAACGCCGGTCCGCAGCTGGTCTCGTACTTTGCGGAAGGGCCGCTTGGTCCAGGCGCCGATGGGGTCGGCGATCTCGGACATCCTCACGAAGGCACCCATGTTGACGATCGTGTCCTCGGGCAGACTGGGCACCAGCTTACGCACCTCGATGGCGTGTTGCAGTTCCATGACCGCGACGACATCGGCCCAGTGGACAAGCTCGGCGGTGAGGGGCTGACTCCGGTGACGGCTGCAGTCGACGCCGATCTCGCGACACACGGCCACCGCTTTCGGCGCGGCGGCGCGATCGACGAGCTTTAGGGTGCCGGCGGAACGAACTTCGACGTCCGCGCCGTGGACGTGGGCCCACTCCATCGCCATCGCCTCGGCCATAGGGGACCGACAGACGTTTCCGGAGCAGACGAACAGCAAGTGGGTAGACATGGCTGCAATGTGCCCGCTGTCGACTCGGTTGTCCACAACGGGTTTACGGTTCCATTTCCCGGTCGAGCACGGCGGAGAGCTCCCAGAGCAGGACCCTCCCGTCCTCTCCGACAGTGAGGATTTGGGTGTCGTCTGGTGACCATCGAACGCGCTGTATGGGAGATGTGGGCAGTCGTGCGACCGGCTGAGCCTCCCTTGCGCGCCAGAGGAGAATTCCAGCGCCGTCGCCTGGAACGGGCGTGGTGAACCACCGGCCATTCGTACTCCACGAGGCGCCTTTGTGATCGCTTCCGGTCGTCGAGATCACCGTTTGCTGTCCGCCAAGGAGGTCGACGCGCACGGCGGCCTGTTCGCAGACCAGCGCGCAGGTCACTAGCAGCTCACTGCCGTCTGGATTAGCCGCGGCATCGACGGCGGCGCCACAGCAGACGTCTTGGGTGTCGAAGGCGACTTCGGTGATGTCTCGCTGCCAGCGGACAACTTGTCCTTGGTGGCTGACCGCCCAGATCTGCTGGCCTATCTGGCCGACGGCGACTGGATCCCCGGTCATTCGATAGCGCTGCCACACGTTTGGCCCTACCACTTGAACCCGGCCGCCCATGCCCGCCAGGACGGTGGGTACGCCTGTGGCCGACGTTCCCCAGCCCAGGCTGGTGACTGGCCGACTGGTGATGAAGCTGCCGCCGTGTTCCTCTTTGACGGCGAGCGTTCGCACGCGGCCTGGGACGCTGATGGCGATGGTCTGGCCATCGGGACGAAGCTGTGCATGCCACTGCTGATACCAACGGCCGAGCGCGATATTTGTGCGCGGATTGGGCGCAGGGACAACCGTTCGCTCTAAGACTTTTCGCTCGGCGGCGTCGATTCGAAACAGGCCACTTAGGATGCGGTCGAGGTCGAGAACCGTCAACCAGATGGTTCCGTCGAGCGGATCGAAGCCGGCGTCGATGGCGCGGTCGCCGACCTCTAGGGCGAGGCCGTGGGCGGCTTCGGAGAATCGCGGTTGCCAGCGTTCGAGGGCAGACCGACTCTGCTGTTTGCGGTCGCGCCAGGCCTTGGCTTGGCTGTCGCTCAGCCGCAGTGGGCTTTGGGCGGGTAGGGCGTTGTAGTCGACCACCCACCGTCCCTGATAATAGCGCAACGTCCAGGTATCTTCGGTGCCGTCACTGTACGCAATTCGCACGACATTGCCGTTGGAGCCCGTGACGTTTGCCTGGCTGAGCCACCAGACCAGGTCGCCGCCTTGGTTGGCTCGTGCAAGCCACGCTGCAGGCCATCGGGACGCGGTGTCGGGGTCGGCGCCTTCGAGGTCGGACAGGTACAGTTCGACGGTGGGCAGGAGCCGCCTGGCTCGGCCGCCGCGCTGACGGACGTCGACAATTAGATCACGGACGAATCGGGTGGACTCGTCGCACAGGTCGCAAGACGTGGCCTCAATGCGATCGATGCGTAGAGCGTCACCATCTCTTCGAACGACCACTGAGATCAGCGGCTGCCCCTGGAGTACGACGCGCTGGTAGTCGGGCCCCGTCGAGACAGCGATGGACTGGGGCTCCGAGAAGATGTGGTGGCCACTGTCGTTGAACATGTCGGCCATTGCGGCGTACCATGCCTCGGACGGTCGCTCAGGCATGCCCTGTGGTTGAACGTGCTCTTGAAGCCAGGCGAGTTCGACAGGACCTACACGGAGCTGAGCGGCCAGCGCATCGACGACGCCAATAGCCTCGTCGATAGACGGCGGTTCGGCCACGGACGGGCGGTACAGGTCGGGGCGGGGGCCAGCCCAGGTGTTTGTGGCCAGCCCGAGCCAGAGAACCACCGAAAACAAACGGTGCAAACTCAGTTTGGGCACACTGCGATGAGTGGGTAATTGGCTTCGATGACCGCGTTGGGGCCGGGGATCCAGGTACCGTGGAAGGTGATCACCCTGTTTGCGGGATTGAATGTGAAGCCGTTGGTGGCGCTGTAGGGCACGACCACGCCGTCAACGGTGACCACAACCGCGAACGGGTCGCTGGGCTCGTAGGAGAGTTGGAAGGTGGTCTGCATACCGGAGCTCAGCACGCTCAACGCCACGAGCATATCGCTCATGTCCATATCGCAGATGGATGCGTGCAGGCCACCCGTCGCGGTGATCGCCGAATACACCCGAGGTGCGGGCTCGGCGGTGACGCCAGAAAATAGGGCAAAGCAGGGGAACAGGCCGCTCGGTGGACCCGACATGGCCGAGAAGGTAGTGAGCGTAGGGTCCCCCTTGTAGGCT